>CAKMQH010000294.1 GCA_927911515.1 uncultured Neisseria sp. | reverse complement strand
GAAATAGGTTTTTGATTGAAAACTGTCTCAAAACCAAAACAGAGGTGCGTCTGAAAATCGAAAACAGGTTTTCAGACGACCTCTTACTTTGCCCTTAAATCCACCCATCACACCGACAATTGTTCCAACAAAGCCTGTTTCAACGACGACTGCGTTTTCGGATTTTTCAAATCGGGACTGAAGACGATGAAGCTGTCTTCGACGCGTTCGTCCAGCGTGGAGATTTTGGCATAGCGCAGGCTGACGTTGTGGGCGAAGAAGACTTCCGCCATGTCGGCGAGCAGGAAGGGTCGGTTGACGGCGGTGATTTCGACGGAGTACCAGTCGGGATAGTCTTCTTCGGGGGTGATGGTAATGCTTGGCGCGATCGGCATGTAACGGCTGCGGCGGCTGATGCGGCGGCTGTGGCTTTGGGTTTCGGCAACGGTGTGTCCGTGGATAAAGCTGTTGAGTTCGGCTTCGAGCGCGCTTTGGATGTCGGGGTAGTCTTCGGGGGGCGTGCTGCGAGGGAATTTGCACGATGAAGGTGTCGAGGATGTAGTCGTGTTCGGTGATAAAGGCGCGGGCGGCGAGAATGTCGAAGCCGTGGCGGCTGAAGATACGGCAGAGGCGGGCGAACAGGCGCGGGCCGTTGGGCATGAAGACCATGACTTGAAAGCTGTCGCTTTTGAACAGGATGCGGCTGCGGACGATGGGGGTTTCAAAGTCGTGTACGAGGTTTGCGGCGTGCCACAGGATTTCGCGGGACTGATGGCGGGCAAAGTAGGCGGAACCGAGCGCGTTCCATAGTTTTTTCTGCTGTTTTCGGGGACGGCAGCGCGGGTAAGTAAATCGGCGGCTTCTTGTTGGCGGCGGCCGAAGAGGGCGTGCGGGTTGCCGCCGTTGCCTGCGAGGTAGCGGCCGGCGGCATGGAACAGGCTTTCCAATAGGCTGGCGCGCCATGCGTTCCAGAGTTTGGGATTGGTGCCGCGGATGTCGGAAATGGTCAGAAGGTGGAGTGCGCTGAGGCGTTCGTGGGTTTGTACGCGTTTGCAGAAGGCATCGAGTACGTCGGGGTCTTGGATGTCTTCTTTTTGGGCGACGGTGGACATGAGCAGGTGGTTTTCGACCAGCCAGGCGAGCAGGTCGCTTTCTTCTTCGGTCAGGAAGTGGTCGGCGGCAAATTGGCGCGCGTCTGCGATGCCTTGTATGGCATGGTCGCCGCCGCGTCCTTTGGCGATGTCATGGAAGAAGGCGGCGAGATAAAGGATGTCTTGTTTTTCAAAGGACTGCATCAGTGCAGAGGCGTAAGGCAGCTCGTGGCTGTGCATGTCTAGGGCAAGGCGGCGGACGTTGCGGACGACGGCGAGGATGTGGTCGTCCACAGGATAAATGTGGAACAGGTCATGTTGAAGCAGTCCGACGATTTTTTCCCATGCGGGTAGATAGCGGCCCAACACGCCGTAGAGGTTGAGAAAGCGCAGGGTTTGGGTCAGCCCGTTGCCGCGGCGGAAAAGACCGGCGAAGCGGCGGCGGTTTTCGGGATTTTGGTAGAAGCTGCGGTTGATTTTGCGCGTCGCGCCCCACCAGGCGCGCAGGGTTTGCGGTTCGAGCGCGGTAATGTCGTTGCGCTGCTGCATGATTTCAACGATTTTGAAAATGTGTTCGGGTCGTCTGAAAAAAATATCGGTGTGCCGCGCAGCGATTTGGTTGTTCACTTGGATGTAGTCGTCGTCAATCCGCAGGGTAACGCGCATCGGTGTGGAGGAAACGCGGCTTTGCAGCATGGGCGTGAGGATGCCGCTTAATTGTTTGACGGTTTTAATCGCGCGGTAAAACACGCGCATCAGTTCTTCGCTTTGACGGCGGAGGTTCAAGCCTTGATAGCCCATGCTTTCGGCGACTTGCGGCTGTAAATCGAACAGCAGGCGGTCTTCGGCGCGCTTTGCGTTTAAATGCAGATGGATGCGGATGTGGGCGAGGCGGCGGTAGCCGTGCGAAAGCATGCCGGCTTCGATGCGTGTCAGAATGCCTTGTTGTACCAACGCAGGAAGATTGGCCGCCAAGCCTTGCGCTTTCGCTATCCAAAGCAGGGTGTGGATGTCGCGCAGACCGCCGGGACAGCTTTTGATGTTCGGCTCCAATACAGCCCCCGAACCTTGCGATTTGGCATGGCGGTGTTCCATCTCCACCAGTTTCGCTTCGATAAACGCCGCTACATTGCGTTGCGCGTTCATTTTTCCGTCAACTCGTCTGCTGTCTGGCGGTTGCCGAACAAAAAAACGAGCCTCTAAAAAACGCCGTGTCCCCCGTAATATCATCGCGCACGCTTTCACACAGTTCGTCAACGCTGCCGCTTTTAACCGACGGCGCAAGTTTCATGTCCCACAACTCCTGTACAAAAGCCGCGATTTTCTCTTGGAGGTCGTCTGAAACGGTTTCAGACGACACGACCGCCAAATCCAAATCAGAATAAGGATACAACTCGCCGCGCCCGAAGCCGCCGGTTGCCATCAGGCATAAACCGCTGTTTTGACAATGTTTTGCCCATAATGCCGCCAGCAAGGTTTCGACTGCCGCCGTGTATTCTCTGAAAAATACCGACACGCGGTTGGCTTTCAAATAATGCGCTTCGGCGGCATCACGTTGCTGTTTGAAGGTTTCCAGTGCTGAAGACAGGTTTGCAGACATTTTTTTTATTCTTTCGAGTTGTGGATGGCGTAAGGCTAAAGGTGGTTCGGCGGTCAAATATCGTTTTCAGACGACCTCTGCTGGGCAGCCGAGGGATTGGTCATCAGGTTTAGCAGTTCCTGCGGCGGCAGCAGCAACTGATACGCCGCCACGCCCAAAGCCGTCGCCATCTTTTCAATATTCGATAACGCAATGTTCCAGCGTTTGCGCTCCACAGCCGATACATAAGTCCTGTCCAAACCGCATTGCCGCGCCAGCTCTTCCTGAGACCAACCCTTATTCACGCGGAAAACCCGCATGTTGTACGCCAATACTGCCCGTAAATCCTGCTCGTCAGGCAATTCGGCAGGAGGAGTCAATTTATTGCTCATGATTTTGCTTTCGGATAAAAGTTTTAAATGAAAGAATTTGCTGTTACGGATTTTACTTCACATAAAAACCAAAAAAAAAGGGGTGGCAACAGCCACACCCAAACACACACACATCAAGAGGAAAGAGATAGAGAGTATTAAATCAAAGCAGATGTATCATCTACTACTGATCAGAAAATCTTGAGGACTTTGAGAAATGTCGTCTCAGTTCCAATGTCAGCGATTATAAATGAAACTCAATTTGGAGCTTTGATTCAAATCAAGTCTGAAGACTATTTATAAAATATATTTTAAAGATAGATTGTATTAATTGAAAGCAGGGTTGATTGAAGGGAGCGGTTGGGATTGACTCCTCTATTTTTACTTCGGATTGTGAACAAAATTCGTGCATCCTGCTGAAAATTCCTCTATAATGCCTGCACATTCGGAATGTAGCGCAGCCCGGTAGCGCACTTCGTTCGGGACGAAGGGGTCGGAGGTTCGAATCCTCTCATTCCGACCAAATATCAAAACCTGCTTTGATTTCATGATCAAAGCAGGTTTTTTCATATCGTGGTTTCGAGTATGAACACTGCCATTTTAATGGGGTACAAAATGACAGTGGTTTACTGGTTTATCCAGCTATATTCCCTGTTTTATTTTCAGACAACCTTCATATTTATGGTTATCCTCTAAAAAATACGAACTTACTAGATATATCGACTATACTGCTTTTTGATATTCAGTTAAGAACCGTTAATCTGTTAGCGTATAATTTATAGTTTTACCAACAAGGCAGATGGTGTTTTATGTCTTCCAACCAGCCCCGTCAAACTTGGTCCAACCGTTTGACTTATATTCTTACCGTTGCCGGCGCGACTGTCGGTTTCGGCGCGACGTGGCGTTTCCCGTATTTGGTCGGTGAAAACGGTGGCGGCGCGTATGTATTTTTATTCTGTATCGCCATGTTTGTTATCGGTATTCCGATGATTTTGGTGGAAAACGTCATTGGACGGCGCAAAGGTGTGAATGCGCTGGATGCGTTCGGCGGTTCGATGAACGGCAAGCCAGTCGCTAAAATTTGGAAACTGGTCGGCTGGATGGGCTTGCTCGGCGCGTTCGGCATTATGGCTTATTATATGGTGCTCGGCGGTTGGGTCATCAGCTATATCGTTAATATTATTGGCGGAAATTTGAATATTTCCAGTCCTGTCAGTGGCGAAGTAACGAAAAGCTTCTTTACCGAACACATCGAAAACAGCCCTTGGGAAATTGCGTTCTACACTTTCTTATTTGTCGTTGTGAACCAATGGATTTTGGTCAAAGGCGTCATCGGCGGTATTGAAAAAGCAGCGAAATACCTGATGCCGCTGCTGTTTTTGTTCCTGATTGCCATGGTCGTGCGCAACATTACCCTGCCGGGCGCGATGGAAGGAATTACTTTCTATCTGAAGCCTGATTTCAGCAAGATTACCGCCAAACTTTTCGTCTTCGTTTTGGGACAAGTATTTTTTGCCTTGAGCTTGGGTTTCGGTGTGATGATTACTTTGTCCAGCTATTTGGATAAAAACGAAAATTTGGTGCAAACCGCAGTCATTACCGCAATTACCAATACCATCATCGCCGTACTTGCAGGCTTTATGATTTTTCCGTCGCTCTTCAGCTTCGGCGTTGCCCCTAATTCCGGCCCGACTTTGGTGTTCCAAAGTTTGCCGATTGTGTTCTCAAATATGTGGGCAGGACCTGTGTTCGCCGTGATTTTCTTCTCGCTGCTTTTGATTGCCGCGCTGACGACTTCGCTGACGATTTATGAAGTGTTGATTACGACGATTCAGGAAAAAACCAAAATCCGCCGTACCGCCGCGATTACGATTGTATTGGCTGCTATCTTCATCTTCGGCAACATTCCGTCCATTTTGAGCTATGGTCCGTGGAAAGATGTTTCCGTGTTCGGCAAAAACATTTTCGATGCCTTTGACTATATTAGTGGCAATATTTTGTTTATGCTGACCGCGCTCGGTTCTGCGTTGTTTGTCGGTTTTGTGATGAAGGACGAAGCGAAGGACGAATTGCTTTATAAAGGCAACCATACGACGGTCAATATTTGGTTTGCCTATGTGAAATACCTCGTGCCGTTGGTGATTTTGCTGATTTTTGTCAGCAACCTGTTGTAATGGCATATAAGGTCGTCTGAAAACTTGAAACTGCCGAAATTCTCGGCGTAGTTGTAAGAGTCGGGTTTTGTAAATCACAGAACCTGACTTTTTTGCTTTCAGAGATATCTGTAAAAGAGTGATTGTATTATGTGTGCATATATGAGAAATGGTGTCTGTGTGGTTCAAAAGACCAGCCTGTATAGCGAAACTTGATGAATAGGGTCGTCTGAAAAGGAGGATTATTACATTAGGTTTACGGTTGCTTAAATCTACAAAGTTGGCTGCTTGTGATAAAGTTACGTTTGATTATGGCCGTATGAATTCTGATGCGGCTTTTTTGTACACAAAGGATTGTTATGTTGCTGTCCCCAACCCGCGCCCGCACGCTTGCCGCTGCGGTCATGATGTTGTTTGCGGTGCAAGTTTCTGCCGCCAGACAGGATAATGCCGTCGAGGTGAAAACACCGAAAGACGTGAAACAGATTATTCAAAAGAGAAATCGCTTTACGCCTGACGAATTCAAGGCTGAGCAGGCTCGCCGAGTGAATATACAAAACCGTGCGAATCAGATATTTACCTTGTTGAGCGGCGAAATACTGCTGCAAAAAGGCGATGCCGGTACGGCGTTGGCAACATACATGATGATGTTGAACAATACCAAATCGCCGGAGGTGGCGGAGCGTGCTTTGGAAATGGCGGTTTCGCTCAATGCGTTCCAGCAGGCAGAGATGATTTATCAAAAATGGCGTGAAATCGAACCTGTTCCGGGCAATGCGCAAAAGCGTATGACCTGGCTGCGCAATATTTTATTGGGGCAGGGCGATAAGACCTTGAATGGTTTGGATGATATTTTGGCCAATGCCAGCGAAGAACAGAATCAGCGTGTTTTCCTGCTGTTGGCTCAGGCGGCAATCCAGCAGCCGGGTTTGGCAGAGAAAGCTTCGTCACAAGTTCATAAGGAAGCTTTGAAATATAAAGATCTGCCTGAAGCTGCGATTGCCGATGTGATTTTCAGCGCACAAGGCGGTAAAAAGAAACATGCCATCTCAGCATTGCAACGTTTGGCAGGGCTTGATGCAGAGATTCTGCCACCGACTTTGCTGACTTTGCGACTGATGGCGCAGCGCAGTCCTGAGATATTAAACGGTTTCTTCGAGCAAACCGATACGCAGAATCTTTCGCCCGTGTGGCAGGAGTTGGAAATCGTCAACTTGATTTCCAATAAGCAAAACGACAAAGCCTATGCGCGCCTGCGTACGCTGCTCGAAAATAATCCAAATCCCGACCTGTATATTCAGGCAGCGTTGTTAGCAAACAATCGTAAAGACGATATTTCGACGATTATCAATTACTTAGATAAGGCCTATAACATCGGAACAAGCGAACAGCAAAGCCGCGCAGCCCTGATCGGTGCGATGGCTTATGCCGATGTTAAGGACTATCCCAAAGCAAAACAATGGCTTGCGAAAGTTGTTGCCCCAAGTTATGTTTTTGATAAAGCAGTTTTCGGTGCTTCATTAGAGGCTGAACAAGGAAACGGTAAGGCAGCCTTAGCGGAAGCGCGTAGGGCGCAAAGCCTGCCCGAGCAGGAAGGGCGTTATTTCGGCAGTAAGGAATTGCAACGGGTTACCCTGTTTGCTTTGTCCAAACACGATAATTTGCAAGAGGCTTTGTCCGAACTGAATAAAATGTTGCCCAAAATAAGCCGGCAGCCGGATGCCGCGGAGCAGTTGCCTGATGTTTTGTACCAACGCGCCATGATTTATGACCGTATGGGCGATCAGGGTAAAGCCATTGCCGATTTGCGCCGCGTAGTCGAATTGGCGCCGGATAACGCCAACGGTTTGAATGCTTTAGGCTATATTTTGCTTTCTCCTACTAAGGAGCATTTAGACGAAGCCTTCAAATTGATTCAGGCTGCTTATCAGATTGAGCCGGAAAACCCTGCCATCAACGACAGTTTGGGCTGGGCGTATTTCCTGAAAGATGATGTGCAAACTGCGTTGCCTTATTTGCAATATGCGTTTGAAAAATATCCCGATGCAGAAGTTGCCGCACACTTGGGCGAAGCATTATGGGCATCTGGAGATCAGGAAAAAGCCAAAAAAATATGGACGGACAGTCTGAAGGGTGAAGGCGATATGAAAATATTGCGGGAAACCATGAAGCGTTTTGGCGTGGAAGCGGCTTCTAAACCGGCGAAAAAAGCCCAATCGGGGCGTTCCGTAAAAACGAAATAATGAAAGGGGTCGTCTGAAAACAAGGCTTTGGAAGAAGCTAGGATGATAGACAGTTTTCAGACGACCTTTTGGGAGTATTTATGAAATTATCAAACCATTTGTATCTATTGCAACACTGACTTTGCTTGCTGCTTGTGTGCATCCTAATTTGTCTCAACAAAATGATTGGAAGCCGGCGAGAATGTCAATGATTTTACTGCGGACGGAAGATTGGCAGTAAAAGTCGAAGAAAAAGGCTCTTACGCCAATTTTGACTGGTCATATCAAAATCAAGTCCAAACCATTAGCGTCAATACACCTTTGGGTAGTACGGTCGGA
>CAKMQH010000293.1 GCA_927911515.1 uncultured Neisseria sp. | reverse complement strand
TGGATTAAATTTAAATCAGGACAAGGCGACGAAGCCGCAGACAGTACAGATAGTACGGAACCGATTCACTTGGTGCTTCAGCACCTTAGAGAATCGTTCTCTTTGAGCTAAGGCGAGGCAACACCGTACTGGTTTAAAGTTAATCCACTATAAAACCGCAAAGGAGAAGAGATGGAAAAGATCGTCAGTACGCTGGTGGATTATATCTGGGGCAACGGCTTGGTTTATTTGGCTTTAGCCGTCGGTTTGTATTTCACCGTTATTACTAAAGGAGTGCAATTTCGCTATTTGCCCGAAATGATCCGCCTGCTGAAAGAAAAGCAGGAATCAGGTGCGGGGATTTCTTCGTTTCAGGCATTCTGTATGTCGCTTTCGGGGCGTATCGGTGTCGGCAATATCGCCGGCGTAGCGACCGCCATTGCCGCGGGAGGTCCCGGCTCTGTATTTTGGATGATTGTGATGGCGCTGTTGGGTGGTGCCAGCGCGTTTGTAGAATCGACTTTGGCTCAGATTTATAAAGTCAAAGTCGGTACGGAATATCGCGGCGGCTCTCCTTACTACATCGAGCGCGGCTTAAAACTGAAAGCCTTTGCCGTGCTGGTAGCCGTAGTGATTTTCCTGAGCTACGGCGTGTTAGTGCCGGGCATTCAGGCCAATACCATTGCCACCTCGTTTGAAAACGCCTTCGCACTGCCTGCATGGAGCACCGGTGCTGCAGTTTCCATGATATTGGCGTTTCTGATTTTCGGCGGCACCAAACGCATCGCCCGTGCCGCTGACCGCATTATCCCCCTGATGGCTGTGGGTTATGTCGGTCTGATGTTAATTGTATTGGTAAACCACGCCTCGAAAATTCCCGAAACTTTAAACCTGATTATAGGTAGCGCATTTGGCACAGACGCGGTATTTGGCGGAATTGTAGGCAGCGCGATTTCCTGGGGTGTACGACGTGCCGTGTTCTCTAATGTAGCCGGTGCGGGCGAAGCGACGTTCAGCTCGGCTGCTGCTGAAGTAAGCCATCCCGTGAAACAAGGTTTGGTGCAAGGCTTTTCGGTGTATATCGATACCGTGATTGTCTGTACCTCGACTGCTATCATGATTCTGATTACCGGTATGTATAACGTGCATCCGTACGGCATGAAAACACCGCTTGTGGAAAATATTCCCGGCGTGGAAGCCGGCTCTGCCTACACGCAGGCTGCGTTGGGTACCGTGTTCGGCGATTTCGGCGGCGCATTTGTGGCGGTCGGTATCTTCTTCTTCGCCTTCACCTGCCTGCTGGCTTATTACTACATCGCCGAAACTGCGCTGCTTTATCTCGACCAAAAGCTGAAATACCCGATACTCAGTATGATTCTGCGGGTGGTGTTTTTAGTGGTGGTGTTTACCGGCAGCGTGCAGTCCGCCAGCCTGATGTGGGGCTTGGGCGATATAGGCTTCGGCAGCATGTGTTATCTCAACCTGATTGCCATTGTATTTCTCAGTAAACCCGCCTTACGTGCGCTGCATGATTACGACCGCCAGAAAAAAGCCGGCCTTGATCCGGTGTTCGACCCACGTCAAGCGGGAGTTGAGAATGCCGAATTTTGGATAGAATATATGCAACAACATGATAAGCATTAAGTTTGCTCCGTTACGATAGATGAGCAAAGTAGCTGGAAGATCTGGATTTTAAGTGCAACATCTAATTTAATTGAGCAAACCCGTTTAAGAAGTACCTCATTTGGTGCCGGATAACACAACGTTTATGTGGGTGTGTTGTTCGGCACTACTGTATATGGTGTACCAGGACATGTCTAAATTTGCTTGAAATCCTTCCCTTTCAAAAAATACTGTCAAAGCGGCTCATTGGTATTTTCATTTGATTCATGCTCCCACTAACGTGCACTAGACTTTCTGCTTGGAAAATCTTTGCACTTCAAATCCAAATGTGTGAACTCTGCATTCAGTCGGACAACTGCCGTTTCAAAAACCAATCTCCGAACGGCCAGTCTACGCTGTCGAGCAGGTTTTTAGTAATCAACCCAAGCTCGGTATCGCCTTCGATTTGCAGTTTGCGGTTAAAAAACAGGGTATCGGGGTCTTCTTCGCGCAGCATCATGCGCAAGAAATCCACGCCGTTGGCGGCCAGCCGCAAATCGGGCGTGCCTTCGAAGCGGTGGTCGAGAAAGCGTTCGCTATCGGCGGTGAAGCGCACGGTGATGCCGGCATCGAGCACGTCGATTTCGAAGGTGCGGCCGTCAAACAGGCTCATGTCGGCGGGCAAGAGGCCGCGTTTGAGCATGAGGTTGAGGGTTTTAACCAGCGCGAAACGCGGCGGCAGGGCGGGCAGGCGGCGGCCGATTTGGGCGCACCATTGCGGCAGGGTGATATTAGGCAGGGGCATGATGGTTTCCTTTCAGGCGGCGTTGATGCCGTAGGCTTTGCGGTGGGCTTCCACGGCTTCGATACCGGGTTTGCCCAGCCAGTAGCCGTCCACGGGTGTGCCTGTGGATAGGCGGGCGAGTTCGGGCAGGGCTTCGTCTAGGGTGGTTTGGCCGTCGAGCAAGGCGCGGTGCAGTTCGATGATGCGCGGCATGTCGGTGAGCTGGGGCGAGAGGCGCAGGATGTTTACGCCGATGGCGGCCATGTCGGCGTGGTGCGGCAGCAGGCATTGACTGCCGTAGGACATGGTTTGGATGCCGTTGATGGTGAGGAATGGCTGGCCTTCGCGAGTGTTCATGGTGAGACCGTGTTCGTGATCGAGGCAGCGGAATTCGCAGCTGTCTTTGTTCAGGTTGTAGTGCCGCGCGGTGAAGCAGCGGGACGAATAGGCCAAGGGAATTTTGCCCCAGGCGAAGATTTCGGTTTCGAGGCCGTCTGAAAGGCGGGCGATGTCGGCCACTTTGTCGCGGGCGAGTTCGGCAGGGGCGACCCAGCGGTATGCGCCGAGGCTTTGGAAGAGTTGCAGGGTGGCTTCGTTGTAGATGTTGAGGCTGGCGCCGGCCACGAAGGGGATACCGTGTTCGCGGGCGAGTTTGACCGCCCCCATATCGTTGGCTTCGATTTTAAATTGGGTTTGGCCGGTGATTTTGCGCAGGCGTTTGAGGTCGGATTCGCTTTCGAGCAGCACTTGTGAGGAAGGATGATTTCCTTGCCGCTGTCAGCGAGGTCTTGAGCAAGGCCGAACCAGTCATCGAAACGCATTTTCTGGCGGCGGGAGCAGACGGTTTCGCCCAGATAGATGGTGTCGAGCGGGCTGTCGAGCATTTGGACGTAGAATTCGAGCAGGGTTTCTTTCTGCCAGAAGAATTGGATGGGGGCGAGGGAGAGTTTCATGGGTGTTCCTTTGTCTTTCTGTCTTTTCAGACGGCCTTATTGTGTTCGGTTTCGGCGGCGTAGATAATATTGCATCAGCGTTTCGATAAAAGCGGCCAAATCGCGCTGCCACGAATGGCGGTTGGTTTTGGTGAAATACAGCGATATTTTGGGCTTTTCCATTAGATAGTAGCTATCACTTTCATGCAGCCGTATGATGCTGGTATCGTGGAAGGCGATGGCGGGCAGCTGCGTGAAATAAGGGTGCGACAGCATCCACACGATGTCGCAGGCGGGGGCTTCTTCTTCAGCGGACACGGTCAGGTCGTGTTTGTATAGGGCGTTGTGCAGGTCTTCGATGTGTTTTTTCATGCTCTTATTTTTCGCACTGTTTTTCAGGTAGCCCCTACCGCAAAACGGTGGGACAATGCTTTAACTTTAACGCTTTGTTTTTAGGAGCAAGCCATGCAGCCCGACCGGATATTGTCTTACGCTTCAGACGGCCTGACCGCCGCGCTGTACCGCGGCCGGTACGCGCCGCCTTCCGACCGCATCGTCATCATGCTCGGCGGCAGCGACGGCAGTTACGCGCTCACGCAAACCTATGCCGCCGTGTTCGCCGAAAACGGTCTGACTGCGCTGGCCGTGCCTTACTGGGGGCAGCCGCACCTGGCGCAGGGGCTGGCGCAAATTGCCGTGGAAACGGTGGAAACCGCCGTGCGGCGGGCGCAGGAAATGGGTTTTTGCCAAACCGGCGTGTGGGGTATTTCCATGGGTGCGCAACTCGCCCTGCTGGCCGCCTCCCTGATTCCCAACATCGGCCGCGTGGCCGCCGTCAGCCCGCTGGACGTGTGCGTGCAGGGTTGCAA
>CAKMQH010000292.1 GCA_927911515.1 uncultured Neisseria sp. | reverse complement strand
GATTAAATTTAAATCAGGACAAGGCGACGAAGCCGCAGACAGTACAGATAGTACAGATAGTACGGAACCGATTCACTTGGTGCTTCAGCACCTTAGAGAATCGTTCTCTTTGAGCTAAGGCGAGGCAACGCCGTACTGGTTTAAATTTAATCCACTATATCAGTTCAAACCACAATTCCTACTCATCTCATCCATCCGATTTCTAACGCAAGCGAACGCCTGTTTCTCCATCAATAATTTGGCTCGGCGACTTTTGTTTGCCGATTAAACCGCCGACTACCCATACATTCCTTCCAAACTGCCTTCTTACTTCCCGCTCCGTCCTACACGCGCGTTTGCCTGCTCGGTTGCACGAAGTCGAGACCAAAGGCGTTTTCAAGGCCTGACACAAGCGGCGCGCACCTGCATGAGCAGGAACCCTGACCGCCAACTTGCTGCGCCTTTTTCCGCGCAATGCGGGCAAAACGTCAGCAGCAGTAGGAAGCAGAAAGGTTTTGGACGCAGGCCATTCGTTTCTGAGCATGGTTTGAATGTTTTCAGACGACCTTTTGAGCAGGGGCTGTAATTGCTCCAATTGGTTGCCAATGACTATCATCCCTTTATGTTGTGGTCTTTTTTTCAGATGAATCAGTCGGTTAAGTGCGTTAGGCAAGGTCGGGATACAGCCTATGCCGTAACAGGACTCGGTAGGATAGGCGACCAAGCCGCCTTTTTTTAAGATGGGATTGCAGCTTGCGAAGCGTCGAAGCTGAAAGGATTCTGGGGAATAACATGATAGGGAAAGTCGTCTGAAACATAATCACGTTTTCAGACGACCTGTTTCTTTGATTAACGGTTGATTGCTTTGTCGGCAATGTCTTTACGGTATTGCATGCCGTCGAAGCTGATTTTTCCAATGCGCTATACGCCTTGGCTTTGGCTTGAGCCACATCGTCGCCCAATCCTACGACACACAATACGCGGCCGCCGTTGGTCAATACGTCGCCTTTCTCGTTTGCCGTTGTGCCTGCATGGAAAACTTTGCCGATTTGGTTGGCAGCGTCCAAGCCTGAAATAACATCGCCTTTTTTAGGCGTTTCGGGGTAATTTTGCGCCGCCAGTACCACGCCTACGGCAGTTTGCGGGTTCCATTCTGCGGTTACGCTATCGAGTTTGCCGTCTATTGCTGCTTCGACCAAATCCACCAAGTCGCTGTTCAGACGACTCATAATCGGCTGGGTTTCGGGATCGCCGAAACGGCAGTTAAACTCAATCGTATAGGGTGCGCCGCTTTTATCAATCATCAAACCTGCGTACAGGAAGCCGGTAAACTCATGCCCTTCTGCTTTCATACCCGCTACGGTCGGCAAAATAATCTCGTTCATCGCGCGCTCGTACACGGCGGGCGTTACCACAGGCGCGGGACTGTACGCGCCCATACCGCCCGTATTCGGGCCTTTATCGTCATCTAAAAGACGCTTGTGGTCTTGGCTGGTCGCCATAGGCAACACATGATTGCCATCAACCATGACGATAAAGCTCGCTTCTTCTCCTTGCAGAAAATCTTCAATCACAACGCGCGCGCCGGCATTGCCCATTTTGTTGCCCAACAGCATATCGTCAATCGCAGCATACGCTTCATCTAAAGTCATCGCCACAATCACGCCTTTACCTGCCGCCAAACCATCGGCTTTGATGACGATAGGCGCACCTTTCTGATTGACGTAATCGTGTGCAGCATCGGCGTTTTCAAAGGTTTGGTATTGCGCGGTCGGAATATTGTATTTCGCCATAAATGCCTTGGCGAAATCTTTAGAACTTTCCAACTGCGCCGCATATTGTGTCGGACCAAATATTTTCAGCCCTGCGGCACGGAAATCATCCACAATACCCGCCGCCAAAGGCGCTTCAGGACCGACGACGGTAAAAGCAATATTTTCTTTGCGGCAGAATTCAATCAAATCCTGATGCGTAGTCAAGGCGATATTTTGGAGCTTGGGTTCAATCGCCGTACCGGCATTACCGGGCGCAACAAATACTGTTTCCACTTTGGGCGACTGCGCCATTTTCCAAGCCAGCGCGTGTTCGCGACCGCCATTACCGATAACCAGCAGTTTCATGCCATCTCCTTGACAAATATGTACTTTTAACGAAAACTCGACACAAGGGGACTATTGTCCCATTCGAAGAAATTTTGGTGGAATCAAACAAAAGACTGCTTCATTCCACTCTGAAACCTATTCAATTTATCCACAAAATTAAAAAAGGACAAGCAACCATGCAAAAACGTATTGATGAAATCCAAAGCAAATACCGCGAATGGTGTCATTTACTACCGCAATTGGAAGAAGACATCCGCCGTTGGAAACATGCCGTCGCTTTGATTCGCGATATGGACAATTTCTATACCAACGAATATCAGGCTTGTCATCGGGCTATTGAAGATGGGGCGGAGGTAGATTTGCGGACGGAAGGCGAATACAGCATTATGAGTGAAGATGCCTTATGGAACGCGCTGGGCGAATTCCATCAATTAGCCTGGCTATATTTGCGCTCCAGCGTCGATGCCTTGGACAGATATACGCAAGAAGATTAATGAGCGAAGAGGTCGTCTGAAAACCCTAAGATGTGGATTTTCAGACGACCTTTCATTCAAAAGGCTTTTCCGTATTTACTTCAATCTGCCGCGTATTTTTCCAAGCCGCAACGCAGGCCTCATAATTAGCCAACGACAAACTTACCGTCAATCGGCAATCCAACTGTAAATCCTGCTCCAATATATCCGCCTGATATTGTTTAGCGATGCGTATTGCTTCATTCAAAAACGGATATTCACATTTCAGCCAAACGGTTTTTTCAATATTCTTTTCAACCACTTCCGCAACCGCCAACGCTTGAGCCGTTGCCTCTTTATACGCATGTATCAGACCGGGAACGCCCAATAAAGTACCGCCGAAATAGCGGACGACCACGACCAAAACATCGGTTACCCCCACAGAATCAATCTGCCCCAAAATTGGTCGCCCGGCGCTTCCTGACGGCTCTCCATCATCGTTGGCGCGAAATTGCATGCCATCCACACCCAAACGATAGGCATAGCACCAGTGTCGCGCTTTATGATGCTCTTCCTTTAACGTATCGAGATATTTTTTCACATCAGCCAATGTCCGAATCGGATAGGCAAATGCAATAAAACGGCTGCCTTTATCTTTAAACTCAGCCTGCGTCGGAGAAGTAATGGTCTTATAAGTCGTAATCATGCTGAAATGTTTTCAGACGACCTCATTAATAACAAGGTCGTCTGAAAGTTCACGTGAAACATCAATTTTTCAATGCTTCTGTTAATTGCGGAACGATTTCGAATAAATCGCCAACCAATCCATAATCGGCTACATTGAAAATCGGCGCATCAGCATCTTTATTGATTGCAACAATCACTTTGCTGTCTTGCATACCGGCAACGTGTTGAATTGCACCTGAAATACCGATTGCAAAATAGAGCTGAGGCGCAACCACTTTGCCGGTTTGTCCGACTTGCACATCATTCGGCGCATATTCGGCATCAACTGCTGCACGGGATGCACCGATTGCCGCACCTAAAACATCTGCCAACGGTGTCAGCACTTCATTGAATTTTTCCGCACTTCCCAACGCGCGGCCACCTGAAACAATGACTTTTGCCTGAGTCAATTCAGGACGATCGGAGTGGGAAAGCTGGCGGTTCACAAAACGACTCAGGTTTTGAGCAGGGGTTGCTTCAACATTGATTACTTCAGCATTCCCACCTTGCGCCGATGCTGCGTCAAAAGCCGTCGCACGGACGGTCAGCACCAATTTTTCTGAATCGGCTTGCACGGTTTCAAATGCGTTCCCTGCGTAAATAGGGCGCACAAAAGTCGTGTTATCCACAATGTCGGTCAAATCAGAAATTTGCGGTACGTCTAATAAGGCCGCTACGCGAGGCAAAAGGTTTTTACCAAATGTGGTTGCCGTTGCCGCAACATAGCGGTAATCCGCTGCCAATTTGACAACCAACGGAGCCAGTTCTTCAGCCAAACCTTCGGCATAATGGGCAGCATCCGCAACCAAAACTTTTTCCACATCCGCTACTTGCTTTGCGGATTCCACTACGGTAGATGCACCGCTTCCGGCAACCAATAAATCGACTTTGCCCAGTTTGGTGGCAGCTGTAACAGCATGCAAAGTGGCAGGATTCAACTGTTTGTTGTCGTGTTCGGCAATAATCAATACGCTCATTTCAGTCTCCTCAAATCACTTTGGCTTCGTTTTTCAATTTTTCAACCAATTCGGCAACGCTTGCCACTTTTACGCCTGCCTGACGCGCTTTAGGTGCGGCGAATTTCACCGTTTTCAGACGAGGTGAAATATCGACAACCAAATCGGCAGGAGCCAGTTTTTCCAAAGGTTTTTTCTTTGCCGCCATAATATTGGGGAGTTTGACAAAGCGCGGCTCGTTCAAACGCAGATCTGCACTAATAACCGCAGGCAATTTCAATGCTATGGTTTCTTCGCCGCCATCGATTTCGCGCACAATCTGCACTTCGTCGCCTTCAATTTGTACTTTGGACGCGAACGTACCTTGCGCCGCATTCAGCAAAGCTGCCAGCATTTGCGCCACTTGGTTGGCATCATCATCGATCGCTTGTTTGCCCAAAAAGAAAATTTGCGGATTTTCTTTGTCCGCAACAGCTTTCAATAGCTTGGCAACTGCCAGCGGCTCCAATTTTGCATCGGTTTCAACATGAATGGCACGGTCGGCACCCATCGCCAAAGCTGTACGCAACGTTTCTTCGCATTTTTTCTCGCCCAAAGAAACCGCTACGATTTCGCTTACTTTTCCGGCCTCTTTCAAACGGACGGCTTCTTCCACAGCGATTTCATCAAACGGGTTCATCGACATTTTGACATTGCCAATATCCACATCCGAACCATCGGCTTTTACACGAACTTTGACGTTGTAGTCCACTACGCGCTTTACTGCGACCAGTGCTTTCATTGAATTCTCCTAAAAAGAACGTTGCTTTCACCATCCAGCGAAACCAAACCTTCTTCTCTATAAAATCAAATCCGTTTTCCTTAAAAACGAATTCATTCAGAAATCTTTCGGATAATACTTGCCGATTATACCATTTTTAAAGCATTTACTCAGGCTGAAGGATATACATTCCTACACTCAACAAACTGGAAAATATCAGGCGCTATATCAGTTTCAGACGACCTTTGAGCCTTCATCAGCAGCCACACAATTCATCAACGTTTGATAAACCAAATCCGCAGTCGGAATCTGCCCGATATTGCCCAAATTTTTTGCAACAGCCGAAACTTGAACGCCTGTTTTAATCGGATCGGTATCGGTATAAATACCGACCACAGGTTTTTCCAAAGCATTTGCCAAATGCAGCAAACCGGTATCCACGCCGACAATTCCGACCGCATGTTTCAGCAGATACGCCGCCTGCAATAAATTCATTTTGTCGCACACGATGGCAAAAGGCAGTCCGTCTGCAATTTGTTCGGCACGCGTTTTTTCAGTTTCATTTCCCCACGGCAGGTAAACATTGCATTGTTGTTCTTCATTCAGTTTTTGCAGCAACGCCTGCCAGTTTTCCACAGGCCATAACTTACTGTCCCGGCTGGTCGCGTGCAAAGCCGCATAATACGGCTGCTCTAAATTTTTCAGACGACCTGCTTCGGGAACGGTCAAGCCGAATACCTGCGTTTCCGGCATTGCA
Organism: uncultured Neisseria sp.; assembly: GCA_927911515.1. Taxonomy (GTDB): domain Bacteria; phylum Pseudomonadota; class Gammaproteobacteria; order Burkholderiales; family Neisseriaceae; genus Neisseria. Next base: position 10,142 of record CAKMQH010000292.1, on the reverse strand, counting down.
TATCCAAATACTTGAGCGAACAGCTCACGGTTGCGCCAAACGGCATTTTTCCCTTTCGGTACGGCGTATGTTTTCGCATACGCCAACGCGGCCAACCCCTCGCGCGCGCTATTTTTATCCAAACCATAAATAGGGGATTTTGCCATTTTGGCGAAACACGCGCTTTTAATCAGACCTTGACTGTCCAATACAAAATTAAATGCTTCCTGCCGCAAGGTCTGTTTCAGACGACCTATTTCCTGCCAAGTTTCAGCCTGAAAAAGATGTTTGCGCCATTGCCGCCATTTCATCACATGGATTTTTTTCACAAACGGATGCAGGCGCGCAATATCCGCAAATCCGGCTTCACACAACCAATGGAGTTCCACATCAGGGCATTGTCGCGCTAAATCTTCAATTGCGGGCAAAGTGTGAATTAAATCGCCCATACTGGACAAGCGGACAAGCAAAATTTTCATATTCAGTAAGGGGGTTTCACGTGAAACAATTATAAATTATTGATTATTAATATATTTTTTAATTTCGTCGGCGTTTTTAAAGATGATCGCACCGGCAGAACGCATTTCCTGCCATGCCGTTTTAATGGTGTCCGGCGCGATGCCCCGACAAGCCGCTTCATTGACGATAACCTGCCAACTGCCGCCTTTAATCAACTGCAAAACCGTTGTTTTCACACAATAATCCGTAGCTAAGCCGCCGACAATGACCGTATCCGTATTTTGACAACGCAGCCATTCAATCAGCCCTGTGCTCAGTTTTTCCTCAATATCATGAAAACACGCGCCATAAGGATGCAATTCAGGATCAACGCCTTTCCAAACGCAATAATCGTATTCTTTAGCAGAAGGCAGCCCGTCCAACAATTCATAGCCGCGCGTACCGACCATCGCATGAGCCACCCAAGTCAAATCCGCATCAGGCAAACCTGTCGGCTTCAACATATCAACAGGGTTATCCACAACCCATTTCGCTGCCGCATGATGCGCATCTTTCGTCATCACGCGCAAATCCGCCAAAGCGGCTTGGGCATTCAACTCTTCGACAATCAAATGCCCCTCGTTCACAGGCAGCTCGTCAGGACACAAAGGCGTAAAAGTTTTTTGTGCATCAACATCAATGGAAACAATCATCTCATCATTTCAAAGCGATTAAAATGCCCTGTATTATAACAAATTACTGCCCAAAAGCGGTAAAACCGACTGTGATAAGATAACGTTTTTCCAAAAAACTTGTCCACAATCCTCATGACTTACACCATCGTCCCCATCGCCACCGCCCGCTCGCCCTACAAACAGAAATTCGGCGTCGCCCGCCAGCCCGGTTTGGTCCCTGCTGCAGAAGTCTGCATCGAGCTGAATCCCGAATTTACCGCAGACAGCGTTCGGGGCTTGGAAGATTTCGACTATGTGTGGATAAGTTTTATTTTCCACGGCGTATTGGATGAAGGTTGGGCGCAATGGTGCGTCCGCCGAGGCTCGGCGGCAAACAAAAAAATGGGCGTATTCGCCACCCGCAGCCCCCACCGCCCCAATCACCTCGGACTGTCGCTGTTAAAGCTCGACCGTATCGAAACTGGCAAACCCGTCCGCCTTTATTGCAGCGGCGCAGACCTGCTGGACGGCACACCGATTGTCGACATCAAGCCTTACATCCCCTTTGTCGAATCCAAACCCGACGCATCATCCGGCTTCGTCAGCGGCAAACCCGAAGAGCTTGAAGTCGTATGGCTGGAAAACATAGGCTCGGAAAATTTATCTGAAAGCACCAAAAACCTCATTAGTCAAAGCATTGCCCAAGATCCGCGCCCCGCGTATCAGAATATTCCCGAACGGATTTACGTCATGAATATTGAGGATTATGAAGTCAGGTTTCAAATCGAAGAAAACCGCGCGACGGTTGTTGGAATAAGCGTTGTTTGAAATTTAGTGATTGATTTCATTAAAAAAGGTCTCTGAAAATCCTAAGATTTGGGTTTTCAGACGACCTTTTTATCAATCGATGTGGGTCTTATCCAATTAACACTTGAGATAAACCGAACCCGTAGTGTGGGCTTCGCCCACGAAATCCATCATCCAATAATCCAAATCAGACAACAGTCGAATAGCCATTCATTTGGACATTCATATCGTGGGCAAAGCCCACGCTACTCGTTGCCGCAACAGCAACTTATCCCTTCCCCGTACGGCGGGGGAAGGTTAGGATGGGGGTGGTTTTATGGGTTTAAGCAAATTTGTCCAGCCCGTAGAGTCACCCTCTCTTAAACCCTCTCCCGCCAGACGGAAGAGGGGGTGGATTGCGGGTAAAAACAAGGTCGTCTGAAAACAAGTGTGCACGAGTTTCTCTAAAACTTAAATCTCAAAGTTTTCAGACGACCTTATTTCTTACTTATGAGTAATAAACTAAATTATTATGTTCTATTCAATATTCCAAGCTCCTCTGCAATCCGTTTATACTCAATTGGAAATGCACCATTTCCTCCAACCCTATGCATATCTTTGAGAAATTGGAAAACAACTTCAGGATACCTTGCATCTTCGTACAAACTCACAATTAATGGTTTAACAGTTTGATATCCCCAGCCAAACTCCTGGTTCATACGTTGCTCAAATTCACCATGTGAAAAATCAAGTTTTTTAGAAAATTCATCTAAGATACTAAATAATTGATTTGCTTTTTCATGATCAAAATCAATTTCGAGAAACCATTTATCTAAAGATTTAATACTGCCTGTAATAGCAAATCGTTTTAAAATTTCAAATTGAAATCTTTCAGTTTCATTCATATTTCTAATCCTTTAAAAAATTAATAAAATAGCCTTAGTGACTATTACTTATATTATATACGTCATCCAAAAAAAGAACAATTTCATAATTTTTAATTCTATATCCCGTAATTACCAATGCTTAAATGTTTGTACACTAATTAAAAGGTCGTCTGAAAACCTAATATATGGTTTTCAGACGACCTTTTCTCTTACTTATCCACAGACTGGTTTACCCAATCCGAAATCCTTTAAATTTTACCTGCGAAGTATTCCAAAGTGCGGACGAGTTGGCAAGTGTAAGACATTTCATTGTCGTACCAAGCAACAGTTTTCACCAATTGTTTGTCGCCAACTGTCATCACGCGGGTTTGAGTCGCATCGAAAAGTGAGCCGTATTCAATACCAATGACGTCGGAAGAAACGATTTGATCTTCAGTGTAGCCTAAAGCATCGTTGGCGGCAGCTTTCATGGCTGCATTGATTTCTTCTTTAGTAACAGGGCGTTCGAGAATAGAAACCAGTTCGGTCAAAGAGCCGGTAGCAACAGGAACGCGTTGGGCAGAACCATCAAGTTTGCCGTTCAATTCAGGGATAACCAAGCCGATGGCTTTAGCGGCACCGGTGCTGTTCGGTACGATATTCAAGGCAGCGGCACGGGCACGGCGGAAGTCGCCTTTACGGTGTGGCGCGTCAAGGGTGTTTTGGTCGCCGGTATAAGCGTGGATGGTGGTCATCAGGCCTTCAACAATACCGAATTCTTTTTGCAATACAGCAGCCATAGGGGCCAGACAGTTAGTCGTACAAGAAGCGGCGGAGATAACGGTTTCGCTGCCGTCCAAAATGTCTTGGTTCACGCCATATACGACGGTTTTCACGTCATTGCCGCCGGGGGCGGAAATAACGACTTTGCGCGCACCAGCGCGGATGTGGGCTTCGGCTTTGGTTTTGCTGGTAAAGAAGCCGGTACACTCGAGGACGACGTCCACGCCCAATTCGCCCCAAGGCAATTCTTCAGGATTCGGATTGGCGAAGACTTTGATTTCTTTGCCGTTCACCACGATGGCATCGTCTTTCAATTCGGCAGTACCTTGGAATCGGCCTTGGGTGCTGTCGTATTTGAAAAGGTGCAGCAACATTTCGGCAGGGGTCAGGTCGTTAACGGCGACGACTTCGATACCTTCGGCTTTTTCAATTTGACGCAATGCCAGACGGCCGATGCGGCCGAAACCGTTAATCGCTACTTTGATGCTCATTTTGATACTCCTTTAATAGGGAAAGGGGAAGAATTTCAGTAAGGGCATTGTATCCTGAAATAAAACTACTACCTAGAATTACACGAGGCTACTTTAAAAATGTTTGATTTAAATAAAAAAAGCATGAAATAGGTCGTCTGAAAACATAGATTGGTACGGTTTGTCCCCATATTTAGGGATAAATTCCGGCAAGTTTTTAAATTAATATGTAATTATTAAAAAAATGTTGATTATGATGAATACGTCCCTATTTTGTGGATAACCTAATTACTGGTTTTATAATCAAATTGTTGTATTCATTTAAAGGCTGCGTTCAAGTTTTGTTTTTTATGAGAACAAAGTCGGATAATCTGTAATCGTTTGAATTTTTCTGTGGATAAAATCGGATTTTTTCCACTCGGATTACACGGCATATTGTGGATAATCTTACCGGTACAAAAGGTCGTCTGAAAAATCTATGGTTCTGAAACGCCTACATTAGCAAATACTATTAAAAATAATGGATTATTTTTTCCTTTTTATCGTATTATCCAAAAATCAAACTAATTATTAAATAAGGAGGCGGTTTATGCTGCAACGAACTTTGGCAAAATCCATCAGCGTAACCGGCGTCGGATTGCATTCGGGCGAACGGGTCGCGCTGACCCTGCACCCCGCGCCTGAAAACAGCGGGATTTCTTTCCGCCGTACCGATTTGGACGGCGAAATGGGCGAAACCATCAAACTTACGCCCTACCTCATCAACGATACGCGCCTGTCGTCCACCATCGTAACCGACAAAGGCGTGCGCGTCGGCACGATCGAACACATCATGTCCGCGCTTTCTGCCTACGGCATCGACAATGCGCAGATTGAGTTGAACGCGCCCGAAATCCCGATTATGGACGGTTCCAGCCTACCGTTTATTTATCTTTTGCAAGATGCGGGCGTTGTCGATCAAAAGGCGCAAAAGCGGTTTTTGAAAATCCTCAAGCCTGTCGAAGTCAAGGAAGCGGGCAAATGGGTGCGCTTTACGCCGTATGACGGCTTTAAAGTAACATTGACCATCGAATTCGACCATCCGGTTTTCAACCGCAGCTCGCCCACTTTTGAAATCGATTTCGCGGGCAAATCCTACATCGATGAAATCGCGCGCGCGCGCACCTTCGGCTTTATGCACGAAGTGGAATGATGCGCGCCCACAATCTCGGACTGGGCGGCAATTTGAACAACGCCATTGTGATTGACGACATGGACGTTTTTGAATCCGGAAGGTTTGCGTTATCCCGACGAGTTTGTCCGCCACAAAATCCTCGATGCCATCGGCGATTTGTATATCATCGGACACCCGATTATCGGCGCATTCGAAGGCTACAAATCCGGCCATGCCATCAACAACGCTTTATTGCGTGCGGTTTTGGCGGACGAAACCGCTTACGAATGGGTGGAATTTTCTGACGACGAGAATTTGCCGTCCGCCTTCCACGAGCTGCCGGCGGCTTGAGATAAGACAGCGTACAAAAAGGTTGTGGATAAACAATCATCCACAGCCTTTTTATTCAATAAAGGTCGTCTGAAATCTTGATTTTAAGTTTTCAGACGACCTTTCAATAAAACAAAACCATCTCCCGCCAATATTTCAAACATAATTATCCACATGACTATCTAATCTATCCTTCTGAAAAATAAAAAGATTATATTTTTTTTCAAATTTTATACACACTTTATCCATAGCTTTTCTCCAACGATAAAAAAAAGGTCTTCTGAAAACCCAAATTCGGATTTCAGACGATCTTTTATCCACAAGCTTATCAGTGATCAATCGCCCATGACTTTGCCTTCGCGGCGCGGGTCGGCACCGCCAAGCAAACCGTCTTTGCCGATCACAATGCCTTGTACGCCGGAATTCAAATCGCGGATTTGGACTTTATAGCCTAGTTTTTCCAAGGCTGCCGCTTTGTCCGCCGCAGCGGTTTTTTCCTCGATTTCATACTGGCTGCCGCGATTGAGCATATTCGGCAGAGAGATTGCCGCCTGAATATCCATGCCCCAGTCGATATGCGCCACCAGCGTTTTGGCAACGAAACCGATGATGCGGCTGCCGCCGGGTGAACCGACCGCCATATAAGGTTTGCCGTCTTTCATCACGATGGTCGGTGCCATCGAAGAACGCGGCCGTTTGCCGCCCGCCACGCTGTTGGCAACGGTTTTACCGTCCGCGCCGACAGGGTTGAAAGCGAAATCGGTCAATTCATTGTTGAGTAGATAGCCGTTTGCCATCAGCCCCGAGCCGAACGCGTTTTCAATCGAAGTCGTCATGGACACGACGTTGCCGTCTTTATCTACAACCACCAAATGGCTGGTGGACGGCAGCTCTACCGCCATACCCTGTGCGTATTTCTTGCCAAACTTGCCCGCCTGAATGTTTTCCAACGCCTTGTCGGCTTGGCGGATTTCTTCGGCACGCGGTTTCAGGTAAGCCTGAGAAATCAAGGCACGGGTCGGGACGTTGGCAAACGCGGGATCGCCAATGTAATGATCTCGGTCGGCAAACGCAATCCGCGACGCATCGCCTATCCAGCGCCAACTATGGATATTTTCCGCTCCCAACGCCTTCATATCCTGATTTTGCAAGATGCCCAAAATTTCACCCAAAGCAATCGCGCCCGAACTTGGCGCGCCCATGCCGCAAACTTCATATTCACGATAGGGCGCGCAAACCGGTTGACGCTCGATAACGCGGTAGTTTTTCAAATCCGACAAACTGATTTTGCCGGGGTTATCCACAGCACCGGTAACGGCACGGACAATATTCTGCGCCTGCGCCCCCTGATAAAACGGCGCACTGCCTTTTTCCGCCAACAGGCGAACGGAGCGGGCAAATTCAGGGTTTTTCAACACCGTTCCCGCTGCCAAAGGCTTGCCGTCAGGCAGGAAATACGCGGCGGTTTGCGGATAACGTTTCAAAGGCTCGAGATTCTGCTCGATAGATTTCGCCATGCGCGGTGAAACGGTAAAGCCCTGTTCCGCCAAAGCAATCGGTTTGTCAAACAAGCTTGCCCACGGCAATTTGCCGTAACGCTTGTGGACATCTTCCAGCAGCTTCGGAATCCCCGGCACGCCGACCGAACGGCCGCCGACCACTGCATTCATAAAGCCCATCGGTTTGCCGTTTTCATCCAAAAAAAGCTCGGGCGTTGCCGCTTTGGGCGCCGTTTCGCGGGCATCGAACGTCGTCAGTTTTTTCGCCTTATTGTCCCAATACACCAAAAACGCGCCGCCGCCCAAACCTGAAGACTGCGGCTCGGTCAGCCCCAAGGTCGTCTGCATGGCGATCATCGCATCTATCGCGCTGCCGCCGCGTTTCAAAACCTCGTACCCCGCCTCGGTTGCCAACGGATTGGCAGACGCCACCATATAATGTTTGGCGCGGATCAATTTCTGCTCGGTCAGCCCCGTCCCTTGTTCCGGCGCATGGTTATCCACAGCCGTCGGCACAGGCGCGGCATCAGGTTTCTGCATCGGCTGGTGCGCGCACGCCGCCAAAGCCAAAACTGCCAACAAGTTTAATCCAAAGGAAAATTTCATATTTACTCCCTTTTAGTTAGCTATTTTTCAGACGACCTTTATAGGGCTAAAAAACACAAAAGATCGTCTGAAACATGAAAAACGATTGGACTGTTTATCTCTTCGGACAGTTCCGTTTGGACTCGGTATAAAACCGGCAGGCTGTGTGTATAGCCGGAAAGTTATACACAAATAAAAACCGGATTTCAAAATTATCCACATCTGCAAACAAGACAAACGGCAGTTTATCCGCATCCAAAATCTACATTCAACTGATTGAACTAAAAAAGGAATAAAAGTTATACACAAGGAAAAGCACGACTCAATATAATCATCTATTTATTATTTAAAATCTTATTTATAGTTTGTTTTCCCATCCCGCAGCCAAAGCCCGCAACGTAAAGGCATCTTTTCAAAAAATTAGATAGTTAAGGATTGTTAAACCTCTGTAAATCAGATAGAGTTACGGCTGATAAATTAAATTAATAATGGAGCTTCCATCAATGAAAGGCGATATCGGCGTCATCGGCTTGGCCGTTATGGGTCAAAATTTGATTTTGAATATGAATGATCGCGGTTTCAAAGTCGTGGCGTACAACCGGACCACCGCTAAAGTGGACGATTTTCTCAACGGCGCAGCCAAAGGCACCAACATTATCGGTGCCTATTCATTGCAAGATTTAGTGGATAAATTGGAAAAACCGCGCAAAATCATGATGATGGTGCGCGCAGGTTCTGTCGTTGACGACTTTATCGAGCAACTTGTCCCGCTTTTGGAACAAGGCGACATTATTATTGACGGCGGCAACGCCAACTATCCCGATTCCACCCGCCGCACTCATGAGCTGGCGGCAAAAGGCATCCGCTTTATCGGCGCGGGCGTTTCCGGCGGCGAAGAAGGCGCGCGTCACGGTCCGTCCATCATGCCTGGCGGCGACGAAGCCGCATGGTCTGCCGTCAAACCTATCTTCCAAGCCATTGCCGCCAAAACCCCGCAAGGCGAACCCTGCTGCGACTGGGTCGGTCGCGACGGCGCAGGCCATTTCGTCAAAATGGTGCACAACGGCATAGAATACGGCGATATGCAGTTGATTTGCGAAGCCTACCAATTCATGAAAGACGGTTTGGGTCTGAGCTACAACGAAATGCACCGCATTTTCAGCGAATGGAACCAAACCGAGCTGGATTCCTACCTGATTGAAATCACCGCCGCGATTTTGGGCTACAAAGACGAAAACGGCGAACCTTTGGTCGAAAAAATCCTCGATACCGCCGGACAAAAAGGCACAGGCAAATGGACCGGCATCAACGCCCTCGATTTGGGCATCCCGCTGACGCTCATTTCCGAAGCCGTGTTCGCCCGCTGCGTATCCGCGTTCAAAGACCAACGCGTTCAAACCGGCCGCTTGTTCGGCAAAACCATCAGCCCCGTTGACGGCGACAAAGCCGCATGGGTCGAAGCCCTGCGCCAAGCCCTGTTGGCATCCAAAATCATCTCCTACGCACAAGGCTTCATGCTCATCCGCGAAGCCGGCGAAAACAACGATTGGGCATTGAACTACGGCAACACCGCCCTTCTGTGGCGCGAAGGCTGCATCATCCGCAGCGCGTTCTTGGGCAACATCCGCGACGCATACGAAGCCAATCCCGATTTGGTGTTCTTGGGTTCCGACCCCTATTTCAAAGGCGTATTGGAAAACTGCCTGCCCGCATGGCGCAAAGTGGTCGCCAAAGCCATCGAATGCGGCATCCCCATGCCCTGCATGGCTTCCGCGATTACCTTCCTCGACGGCTACACCACCGAACGCCTGCCCGCCAACCTGCTGCAAGCCCAACGCGACTACTTCGGCGCACACACCTACGAGCGTACCGACAAACCGCGCGGCGAGTTCTTCCACACCAACTGGACAGGCAAGGGCGGCGATACCGCATCGACCACTTACGATATTTGATTTGTTTGAGTTAGTATAGTGGATTAAATTTAAATCAGGACAAGGCGACGAAGCCGCAGACAGTACAGATAGTACGGCAAGGCAAGGCAACGCCGTACTGGTTTAAAGTTAATCCACTATAACAAGGTCGTCTGAAAACCAAGATTCGAGGTTTCAGAGACCTTTGCCGTTTGAAAGCATCGGTTTTTGATAAAATCCACGGATTGCTCACAACTTATCCATAATTTAAACCTAACTTCAATTCAATCAAACCAAACCTAATTTATTGAAAATTATTGATATACAAAAAGGTCGTCTGAAAACTTTCAGAGACCTTTTAAATTGTTCACAAAATTATAGTGGATTAACTTTAAACCAGTACGGCGTTGCCTCGCCTTGCCTTACTATCTGTACTGTCTGCGGCTTCGTCGCCTTGTCCTGATTTAAAATTTAATCCACTATATCAACAGGACTAGGGGCTGTCGGCATCAAACCAGATTCTGCGGATTGCCTGCACGAAGCGGTTGATGTTGTCCACAAGGATGTCAAACAGACGGTTGGCGGCCTCTTGGCTTGCCCATGCAATGTGTGGCGTGACAATGAGGTTGGGCAGTCGAGCTTTCAGCAGAGGGTTGCCGTCGCGCGGCG
>CAKMQH010000291.1 GCA_927911515.1 uncultured Neisseria sp. | reverse complement strand
GAACTGGCTTGGGAATTCGCCGATTTCGGGCGTGCCGCTCAAGACGTCGTCTGAAGCGAAGTTAAGTAGTTGGAAATCATGCCGTCGTATTGGGCGGTGTGGCTGAACGCCTTGCGCGACAGGTTGAAGCGGGTTTTGTCGCTCAACGCGCCGCCGTTGGCTTCCATTTCGGCAGCAATGGCGGGGAAGTCGGCGGTGTCGGTAACGATGGCGACGTGTTTCCAGTTTTTCGCGGCGGAGCGCACCATGGTCGGCCGGCCCGATGTCGATGTTTTCAATCGCGTCTTCCAGCGGTGCAGTTTGGTTTGGCGATGGTGGCGGCGAAAGGGATACAGGTTGACGCACACGAGGTCAATGTTGCCGATGCCGTGTTCTTCCATTTTGGAGACGTGTTCGCCCAAATCGCGCCGACCCAAAATACCGCCGTGGATTTTCGGATGCAGCGTTTTCACTCGGCCGTCGAGCATTTCGGGAAAACCGGTATAGTCGGCGACTTCAATCACGGGAACACCCGCATCGGCAAGCAGCTTCGCCGTGCCGCCGGTGGAAAGGATTTCGACACCGAGTTTGTGCAGGGTTTGGGCAAATTCGACTGCGCCGTTTTTGTCGGACAGGCTGATCAGGCGCGTTTGATGGAAGGCATGGGGATTCCTTTTTTGAAGGTTTAGTCGATACACGCTGCTAGCGCAAAAATGAAACAAAATTTGATGAGATGTTTAGCTCCGATGGCGTTCTCTTGGGCAATTCAATAAATTTATACCTTGCGGCAAGCCATATCTTGTCTATCACCCTGCATACGGACGCTTAGGCTGTCATTCCCGATTTTTCTAACCTGCATTTGCAATTTATCTGATTTACCAATGCCGTTTCTCATCTGGGCAAACATTTCCTTATCCACTTCACGCCACGGAATAGTGCGAATTTTAGCCATGCTATGTTGTCTTTGAACATCAGTGGTTTAATATTCAAACCAATTTTTCCTCCGTTCACCGTCCAAGTACCGTCTGCAAACACCCGATAAGCTAGGGTTTCATCATCAGGTGAAGGAAAATTCGCATCCACAATCGCGCTTACTTTTTGCTCACTGCCAAAAGTAAACGTCCTCAGGGTTCCATTATAATCAACGCACTGCCATTTACCGAGCAGTTGCGCTTCTTGAACAACAATAGGTTTTGCCAACACAGGCGCAGCAGCAAAGGCAGCAAGAAGAAAAAATCAGGTGTTTTTTTTTTGCATAACAGTTTTCTTTCTATAAAAATCGTGAGTGAATAAGCTACTTTCTTAGTTTTCCAACTGCCTTATACAAGTTTGAAGACACTGGCGGTCAGTTTGACAGAATACGTCTTCAATCTTGGCAAAACATTATGGGATGAATTTTCAGGGCGGTATTATCCTCTAGTTTTCGGCTTTTTAGCAGCAGTTTTCTGGTAAAAATTGTTGACAATTTTTTCGATAAAAAAGGTCGTCTGAAAACTGGGTTGGCCCGTTTTCAGACGACCTTTACTGCTTGAAACCCCATTTCCTTGCCGTTTTCAATCAGTCTTTCACAAGGATTCCGTTTTCAATACGGAATCCGCGGTTTTAAGCGTTTTTCGACAAAAATCAAACAACCTCAATGTTGAACATTGAGCGGATAGCTTTTCGGCGCAACGTGTGTTTTACCGTCATAAGGAATCACATATTTCTGATTTTTATAACGTTTTTTACCATCAACCCCCTTCACCGTTGCGTTTAATGCCCATACGCCCGAGACTGAAGGGCGGCTTTTGTCAAAAGCAATTTTCGCATCGATGCTGGTATATCGGTCTTCACAATCGCGTTTTTCCCGCCCTTTGTATACATCGCAATTGCCATAATATGCGCCATCATCTTTACCATTAACAATGAAGCTGCGGCGGATACGGTTGCTATTATCGGTAAACAGAAAGTTTCTTCCAGTTGTCGTTTCGCCTTGACCCGTATAGCCTGATTCGACGGCGTAGCCCCAGTTTTGCTCACCCATCTGAACAAACTGCCAAGCCTTATTCGCCGGCACATCCCCCCATGCGCCGATTTCATCTTTTCCGTGCTGTTTGATTGTCCACTTGCCGTCTGTTTTTTCCAAAACAAACAATTCTGCCAGCCCCGAAGAAGCATGCGCGCCCTGTTTGATTTTGAGCTTCATATCGTAGGCAAAACCCGTATACAACACATAGCGCGTGGCTTTACCGTTGCGCGTTACGCTATGGTCGGCAACGGGTTTCATACAATACATAATATTGTCAGATGCTGTCTCACTGTCTTTCGGCGGCTCGGTAAGCTGGCAGTTGTGTGCCGCAAGCGGTCGGTTGTAATACTGGGCAATAGCTGCTTGGACGGCAGCTTTGTCGTTATTGGGCGCAGCCGATGCCAAAACGGGACTAGCGGCAAGCAGCAGGGCAATCATATATTTCATCGAAAATTTCCTGATATTGTTATAGTGGATTAAATTTAAATCAGGACAAGGCGACGAAGCCGCAGACAGTACAGATAGTACGGAACCGATTCACTTGGTGCTTCAGCACCTTAGAGAATCGTTCTCTTTGAGCTAAGGCGAGGCAACGCCGTACTGGTTTA
>CAKMQH010000290.1 GCA_927911515.1 uncultured Neisseria sp. | reverse complement strand
ATGGTGTTCTCCGTTTTTTGTTCGGGGGTCGTCTGAAAGCGGCAAAACCGGTTTTCAGACGACCTTTTTTTGCTTTTAATAGCGGATTTTGGGGTCGATCAGGGCGTAGAGGATGTCGAGTATGGCGTTGAAGACGATGGTCAGTACGCCGACGAGGATGGTCAGCCCCAAGATCATGCCGTAGTCGCGGTTGAGCGCGCCGTTGACGAAGAGTTGTCCGATGCCGGGCAAGCCGAAGACGCTTTCGATAACGATGGCGCCGGTGATGATGCCGACGAAGGCGGGAACGAGATAGGAGAGGATGGGCAGCATGGCGGGACGCAGTGCGTGGCGCAGGACAATGCTGTTCATTGATAATCCTTTGGCGCGGGCGGTGCGGATGTAGGGGCTGTTCAACACTTCTATCATCGCGCCGCGCGTGATGCGGGCGAGACCTGCGACATAGCCGATGGAGAGGGCGGCGACGGGCATGATGAGGCTGGTCAACGAGCCGTCATTCCAGCCGCCGGCGGGCAGCCATTTGAGGGTGATGGCGAAGATAAAAATCATGATGGGGGCTTTGACGAAGCTGGGGACGACGATGCCGGTCATGGCGGCTGTCATGATGGTGTAGTCCGCCCATGTGTTGCGCCTGAGTGCGGCGATGGTACCCATGAGTACGCCCAAGACGGTGGAGATGATGAAGGCGTACACGCCCAGCTCGACGGAAACGGGCAGGGCTTGGGCGAGCAATTCGTTGACGTTGTAGTCTTTGTATTTGAACGAGGGACCGAGGTCGCCGTGGGCGAGTTGTTTGAGATAGTTGAAGTATTGCAGGTACATCGGGTCGTTCAGGTGGTATTTGGCTTCGATGTTGGCAAGTACGGCGGGCGGTACGTTTTTGTCGCCGGTGAAGGGGCTGCCGGGTGCGAGCCGCATCAGGAAGAATGAGACGGTAATCAGTACCAGCATGGTGGGGATGGCGGAAAGTATGCGGCGGATGATGAATTTCAGCATATCGTACCTGCTTGGGGCTTGGTGGGTCGGAATATGCCTGAATACGGGAAGGCGGTCTGAACGGGCGTTCGGACGCTTGGGATGGTTTCTCTTCTTTGTAGTCAGGCCCTTGGTTTTGGAGTGTGCGGGCTTTTGTTTTTATGTATGGTCGTCTGAAACGGGATTTTGGGTTCAGACGCCTTTTGATGTTAGCGCGGGTTCGTGGTTAGAACTCACGCCACAGTCGTTTTTCAGACGACCTTTGCGGTTAACGCGCCAGCGGTTCGGTGCGTTTGATCAGCCATGCTTTTGCCGCGCCTTCGGTCAGCGGTTCGAGGCGGCGGCGGACTTCGGCGTGGTAGCGGTTGACCCAGTCGATTTCGCCGTCGGTCATCATGGCGGTATCCATCAGGCGGGTGTCGATGGGGCAGAGGGTCAGGGTTTCGAAGTACAAGAAGCTGCCGAACTCGGTTTCCTGCGGGTTGGCGACGGCTTGGTTGGCGGCAAGGTTTTCAATGCGGATGCCCCATTTGCCGGGACGGTAGAGTCCGGGTTCGATGGAGGTCACCATGCCTTTTTCATGGCGTGCTGCGGGCCGGGAACGGCGGCGCAGGCGATGACTTGCGGGCCTTCGTGGACGTTGAGGAAATAGCCTACACCGTGTCCGGTGCCGTGACCGTAGTCGCATTGCGCCTGCCACAAGGGTTTGCGGCAGATGGCGTCTATCATCGGCGAGAGGATGTTTTCGGGGAACACGGCTTCGGCAAGCGCGATATGGGCTTTGAGAACGAGGGTGTTGTCGCGTTTTTGTTCGGCGGTCGGTGTGCCGACGGGGACGACGCGGGTGATGTCGGTCGTGCCGCCTTTGTATTGCGCGCCGGAGTCGATGAGCAGTAGACCGTTGCCGCTGATGGTGCTGTGGCTTTCAGGTGTCGCGCTGTAATGCGGCAGGGCGGCGTTGGCGTTGAAGCCTGCGATGGTGTCGAAACTCAATGAGATGAAGCTCGGGCGTGCGCTGCGGTGGCGGTAGAGCATGGTGTCCACGTCGATTTCGGTCAGGCTGCCGCCGTTGTCGATGATGTCTTCAAACTCGGCGAAGAAGCCGCACAACGCCGCGCCGTCGTGTTCCATCGCTTCGCGGATGTGGGCGATGTCGGCTTCGGATTTGACGGATTTGAAGAAGGTGGACGGGTTGATGCCCTCGATAAGGCGCACGCTTTCGGGCAGGCGCACGAGCGTGCTGACGGCGGTTTTGTTCGGTTCGATGAGCAGCGCGCCGCCGATTTGCGCAAGTTTGTCGGCAACTTGGGCATAAGGTTCGACCGTGATGCCGGCGGTTTGCAGCGCGGCGGCGGCTTCGGCGTTAAGACGACCTTGGTCGGTAAACAGGACGGCGTTGTCTTTGCCGATCAGCAGGAAGGACACGAACACAGGGTTGAATGGTACGTCGCTGCCGCGCAGGTTGGTCAGCCAAGCGATGTCGTCAAGCGAGGAAACCAAGTGGTAATCCGCGCCTTTTTCCGCCATGACGGCACGCACGCGGGCGAGTCTCTCGGCGGCGGTTTCGGAGACGTAGGCGGGGTCGTGGATGAACACGGTTTCGGCGGGGATGGCTGGGCGGCTGCTCCATACGCGGTCAAGCAGGTCGTCGGGGTGTTCGATGCGGATGTTTTTGGCGGTCAGGGATTGCGCCAAAGTGCGTTTGCCGGTGAGCGACACCATATCGGAAGGTATGCCGACGGCGGCGTTTTCGGGCAGGTTTGCCGCGAGCCATTCGTTATATGGCGGAACTTGCCCGCTTTTTTGCAGCTCGATGCCGCTGCCCGCAAGCTGTTTGGCGGCTTGTTCCCAATAGCGGCTGTCCACCCACACGCCCGCTTCATCGGCGGTAACGACGAAAGTGCCGACCGAGCCGGTAAAGCCTGACAATTCGCGGCGCGCCTGCCAGTGTGCGGGCAGGTATTCGGAAAGATGGGGGTCGGCGGAGGGGATGACGAGTGCGTCCAAGCCTTGCGCCTTCATGGCTTCGCGCAATGCGGACAGGTAATTCGATACGGTATTCATGAACGGGATTCTCCAATAAGGTTTCGCGGTTTCAGACGACCTCTTCAATTTAGTGTACAGGGAGGTCGTCTGAAAAACGTGTCTATGTTATCAAATCACTTCTTAGGTGCAAACGACCAATTCTTGACGGTGTAGTTTTTCAGCGGGTCGCGGTCGGAGTAGCCTTGGATGTCGGGTTTCACCAGATTGATGCTGACTTGGTGATACAGCGGGATAAAGGCGTCGTCGCGTTGCAGCATCGCCTCGGCGCTGACGTAGCGGCGAGCGCGTTCTTCGGCGGAAATGCCCGCTTCGAGCGTGCTGTTCATCAGCTTGTCAAACTCGGGATTCTTGTAATGGAAGGCGTTGTTCGGATTGTTGGATTTGAAAATATTGAGCATGCCCGCAGGGTCGTTGTAGTCGGAACACCAGCCCGCGAACGCCATGCTGAAATTGCCCTGCATGCGCTTGTCCAAGAAGGTTTTCCATTCTTCGTTCATCAACGTGGGGCGAACGAACGGCACGGTCGCCTTCCAAATGGATTGCAGCGCGGTGATTTGTTTTTTGGCGGCCTCGCTGGTGGTATAGACGATTTGGAACTCGAACGGTTTCTCTTCGCTATAACCCGCTTCGCGCAAGAGTTTTTCTGCTTCGGCAATACGCGCTTCGCGTTTCAGCGGCTTCCACGCAGGCGCAGACTCGCCGCCGCCCTGCATATTCGGCGGGGTAAGCTGGAACGCTTCCTTGTCGCCGCGTGCGGCAACCTTGGTAATGATGGCGCGGTCGGTCAGCAGGTTGAGCGCGCGGCGGACTTTGGGATTTTTAAATTCGGCGGATTCCAAGTTCGGCTCTAAAAACCAAGAACACAGCAAAGTCGCGCGCCGAACCTGACCGGGAAATTCTTTCTCGGCAATCTTAATCTGGTCGGAAGGGATGCCGTAGGTAACGTCCACTTCGTCGGCGCGGTAGCGGTCGTATTCTTTGCCGCTGGCGAGGAACACCGCCCGCGGGATGGATACTTTTTTGCTGTCGTAATAAGCGGGGTTTTTATCCATGGTGATGTGGCTGTTGACGTGCCATTCTTTGAGGATGTATGCGCCGCTGGAGACATAATTGCCCGGCTGCGTCCATTTTTCACCGAATTTTTCGACCGTGGCGCGGTGGACGGGATAGGTGAATGCTGAATCAGCATGTCGGGGGAAATACGGCACGGGCGCGGTGAGCGTGAATTGCAGTGTTTTCTCGTCCAAAGCCTTGACGCCCAAAGTATCCGGCTTCGCCTTGCCTTGCAGGATTTCCGCCGCCCCCTGTATTTTCGCATCTTCCAAATAGCTGCTGCTAGGCGCGGCGACTTCGGGATCGGCGAGGCGGCGGAAGCTGTAAACGAAATCTTCGGCGGTAATCGGGTCGCCGTTGCTCCATTTCGCATCGCGCAGGTGGAACGTCCAAACGCGCCCTTCGTCCGACGGCTCCCATTTCAACGCCAACGCGGGAATGGTTTTGCCTTCGGCATCCGTACTGACCAAGCCGTCCATCATCTGACGGATAATCGCGCCCGCCGCCATATCCGAGCTTTTTTGCGGGTCGAGCGTACTCGGTTCGACTGCGTTGCTGATGACGATTTTATTGTATTCGCTGCGTTTGAATTCGGGCGCGGGCTTGACTTCGCGATGACACGCCGACAGCGCAAGCACCACGGCAAGCGATAAAGCCGATACGGAATAAAGTTTGGTCGGCAGCACGTTGTTTCTCCTCTTTTCCTTATCTCCCCTCAGGTTTGAGTCTTGCAGAAATAAAAAAAATTACATACGACTACAAAATAGGGAAATATTCTGAATTTAGGCGGATAAAAAGATTTATTCTCTATAAAATATCTGAAATAATCCGCCTGTTCTTGGAATTGGTTTGCAAGATAACACAAAAAAACGCCATAAAAAAACATTTTTGAAAATAAAAGTTACAAGCGATTACAAAAATATTGATTTTTTTGCAATCCTAAAATAGTATAAAACCCTGTCGAAACAAAAGTTCAGAAAAATCAAACAAAAGGAGAATAAAATGAAGAAGTTGCTGATGATTGCGGTTGCCGTCCCGCTTGCCGTTCCTGCTTTGGCGTCCGATAACGAAGCCAAAATCGGCGGGCGGATATTTACCTCCATCGAGCACGAACGCAACGGCAAAGGCCAATCCGCTACCGATATATCCGACAACAACAGCCGCATCTGGATTATGGGCAGTGAAAAACTCGACAAAGACCTCAAGCTCATCTACGGCGTCAATTCATTCGTCGCTTTCGATTACAACGGCTGGAGTACGGATGACTCCTATATCGGCCTGCGCGGCGATTTCGGTACCGTCCGTGCCGGCTGGCTCAGTACCCCCATGCACTACCTGACCGGCGAACAAGACGCATTCAACGGCAACAACCACACCCAAACCATGGGGCGCATGACCCGTTTCGGCGGTCGTGAAATCGCCCTGAACTACGAATCCAAAACCTTCGACAACGGCTTCAACTACCGCGTCCAAATCGCGCCCGGTGCCAACAAATACAAAGACAGGAAACGCAACGGCGACTGGATGGCGGGATTAGGTTTGCACTACAACACCCGACCAACGGCTTCAACGCCCACTACGCCCTCGAATACGCCCGCAACGGTTCGCCTGACGATAGCAAAGACAGACAGGTTCATTCCATGAAAGTCGGCTACGACAAAGACAACCTCTACCTCGCCGCCGGCATGATGTACGCCCGCAATGTCGCCGACAAATTCCACTGGGAAGACGAAACCAAAACCAATACCAACACCCGCGATTTCCAAGTTACCGCCGGCTACACCATGGGCAACATCACCCCCAAACTCGGCGTCGCCTACGGCCGCTCCGATACCGGTAAGAACTACAAACAGCTCGCGTTTAACACCGAATACAAATTCTCCAAACGCACGACCCTCTCGTTCAACTCAGGCGTAGTCAAAGAAAGCAAAGACCCCAAAACCGGCTGGGCGGCAGGCGTGTCGCTGGAACACAGCCTGCAATAACGCGGGATTTGAAGCGTAAAAGGTCGTCTGAAAACCTGAATATGGGTTTTCAGACGACCTTTTGTGTTTATAGTGGATTAACTTTAACCAGTACGGCGTTGCCTCGCCTTAGCTCAAAGAGAACGATTCTCTAAGGTGCTGAAGCACCAAGTGAATCGGTTCCGTACTATCTGTACTGTCTGCGGCTTCGTCGCCTTGTCCTGATTTT
>CAKMQH010000289.1 GCA_927911515.1 uncultured Neisseria sp. | reverse complement strand
CATCCAAGGCGTGGACGGCCGCGATACCGACCCCCTACGACGAACACTGCCACCACCTGCTCGCCTTCGACGACGCCACCGGCGAAGTCATCGGCTGCTACCGCCTGATCACTGAAGACACCGCCAAAAAGGTCGGCGGCTGGTACAGCGAACACGAATTCGACCTCGCCCCGCTCAAAGACATCCTGCCGCAAACCGTGGAACTCGGCCGCGCCTGCACCCACCCCGACTACCGCAACGGCGGTTTGGTCATGCTTTTGTGGTCGGGTTTGGTCAAATTCATGAAAGACGAAAACCTGCGCTTCATGATAGGCTGCGGCAGCATTGATATGCACGACGGTGGCAGTGATGCGGCAGGTCTGTATCATGCCCTGAAATCCAAATACCTTGCACCTGAAAAATGGTGCGTCAAGCCGCTCAATCCGCTCAAGTGGGACGAAATTACCCCGTCGGACAAGCCTGACGTCCCGCCGTTGATTAAAGGCTATCTCAATGCGGGCGCATGGTTCTGCGGCGAGCCTTGTGTCGATGAAGCGTTCAACTGCGCCGACGTACTTATCATGATGGACATTACCCGTCTGGCAGACCGTTACCTTCAGCGTTTTGCCCCCAGACTATAAAGACTAAAAGGTCGTCTGAAAACCTTTTCAGACGACCTCAACTATTGTGAAATCAACGATTTTTAGCAATTCACCTTATACTAATATACACACACCACAACCTCTATGATTGCCAAATTACGTTTTACTTTCCGCCTGCTCTGTATCGGCTTCTGCCTGCTTTACGGTATGGCGGAAATGTTCTTCCTGTTTCCCTTTTACAGTAAACGGCGCAAACTGCGCGCCATCCAAATCTGGTCGCTGCGCGTCCTCGCTTCATGCGGCATGAAGCTGGAAACCTTCGGTACGCTACCTCAGGAATGGCAGGCGCAGTTGTTAATCAGCAACCATATCTCTTGGTTGGACATCATGGCGGTCAACGGCGCATTTCCGGGTCGCTTCGTGGCAAAAGACGATGTTGCCAAATGGCCGGTGGTCGGCTATCTCGCCACGCAGGCGCAAACCGTTTACGTTTCACGCAATAAAGGCACCAAAGGCAATACCGCCAAAATCGCTACCGTAACCGAAGCCCTCAAAAACGGCGATACCGTAACCATTTTCCCCGAAGGCACCAGCACGGAGGGTTACGAAATCCTCCCGTTCAAACCCAGCTTTTTCCAAACCGCCTACGATGCAGGCGTGCCCATCATTCCCATGCTTTGCCGCTACCCCAATCCCGACGGCACAAGTCCGAACCTTCAGGCGGCTTATGTGGGCGATACCAGCTTATGGCAATCCATCTGCATGATTATCAGCCAGCCTTCCAGTAAAGTGGAGCTGCATTTCCTGGAGCCGGTTCCTGCCAAAGAAGACCGCTACGAAACGGCGCAGGAAGTACATGGCATCTTGAGCCGGAAATTGAAAGAATTGGGCTGAAGAGTCGAAACAAATGAAAGGTCGTCTGAAAACGATATAGCAAGTGTAACGAAGCATGCCAAACTCGTTTTCAGACGACCTTTTTATATCTTTGGGGAATAAGTTGGGGTGAAGTTGCTGATTTTTTTCCCCTCTAAGCAGAAGGAGAGGCGGCTTTATCCTGCTTCCATTTAAACCCACTATAAAAATCGAGATACATCAGAAAAGCAAAAAATCCGAGTTTATCCATCATTTTTTAGGATTTGAGATTTTACTAAAAATATTTTGATAAACAAAAGGATATGCGCTTTTTATGGAATTGTTAGATACAATCGAGTATAATTTTGCGATTGTTTTATTCTGCAATTTCAGACAGTGGATTGTCTGGGATGCTTATAGGAGCCCAATACCATGATGATATTATATTCAGGCATTACATGCCCATTCAGCCAACGCTGTCGCTTCGTCCTGTACGAAAAAGGCATGGATTTTGAAATCAAAGACGTTGATATTTTCAATAAGCCCGAAGATCTTGCCGTAATGAACCCGTATAACCAAGTCCCCGTTTTGGTTGAACGTGATTTGATCCTCTATGAATCCAATATCATCAATGAATACATAGACGAACGTTTCCCACATCCGCAACTGATGCCTGGCGACCCCGTCATGCGCGGTCGCGGTCGATTGGTTTTGTTCCGCATGGAGAAAGAGCTGTTCAGCTTGGTTCATGTATTGGAAAACCCGAATTCCACCAATAAAGAAATGACGAAAGCGCGCGAAGCCATCGGCAACGGTCTGACCATGCTCGCGCCAGCGTTCACCAAAAACAAATATATTCTCGGCGATGATTTCTCAATGATTGATGTGGCGCTGTCTCCGTTGTTGTGGCGTCTCGACCATTACGATATCAAACTCGGCAAATCTGCCGCGCCATTGTTGAAATACGCCGAACGTATCTTCCAACGCGAAGCCTTCATTGAGGCAATGACCCCAGCTGAGAAGGCAATGCGCCGTTAAAGGCCGAAAGGATTCATCATGACGACATCTACCAAGCCTTATCTGATTCGCGCTTTGTACGAATGGTGTACGGACAACAATCAAACGCCGCACATTGTCGCATGGGTAAACGAACATACCCGCGTTCCCATGCAGTATGTTCGTGAAAACGAGATTGTCCTCAATATCGGACCGACTGCCAGCCATAATCTGAACATCGACAACGATTGGATCAGCTTTTCGGCCCGCTTTGGCGGTGTGGCACACGATATTTGGATTCCGGTCGGACACGTTGTCAGCCTGTTTGCCCGAGAAAGCGGCGAAGGCATGGGATTTGAAGTCGAACCCTATGAGCCTTCCGATAAAGAACAACCGGAACAGGAAACTGAAAACAAACAAGAAACCGATGCGCCGGCAAAATCCGGCAAGGTGTTGAAGTTTGTGAAATAGGTTGGAAATGTAAAAGGTCGTCGGAAATTAAGTTTTCAGAGACCTTTTTATATTGATAGGAAGGGCGGAGTATTTCAAAAGCGTACTCTAGTTGAGCAAGTTTTATGCTTTCAGACGACCTCTCGGAGATTTCAGGTAAACATTGATTTAATCCGATATAATTTATTCCATTCAATACTTTCTATCCGATAGGAGAAACTCATGTACCGTCCTACCGTCCGCTTCACATTGGGCGAAGCCGCTGCCGCCACGCCTTATCAAAGCAAAGTCGGCGGTAAGCCCTACTTGCCAAAAAACGCCGAATACCCGTATCACGCAGAGAAAAATCATCCGTTGACCTTGGTGGCGCAAATCAACTTTGCCGAAGTGCCGCTGTTGCCTGGGTTCCCTGAACGTGGCATCTTGCAAGTTTTTGTTGATGGGCTGGATTACGGCTTAGGCTACGACTTTGAAAACCTGTCGGAACAAACCGGTTGGCGTATCATGTACTATCCCGAACTGTTGCCCGAGAGCGAATTGCAAACCGATTTTTCCGCTTATCAGGCAACCGATTCTGAATGTCTGCCGTTTTCCGGTGAATTTCCGCTGATTTTCCAAGCGGCAAGTGAAGAAGAGGAGGATGAAGATTTCAATAAATTTCAAGGACATAAAATTGGCGGTTCTCCGATTTTTCTTCAGGGCGACCCGTTTATTGAGTATGACGAAAAAGCCGATTTTGACGATCCTGCTACCATCACTTATTCCGACTGGCGCAAATACATCCTGCTGCTGCAATTAGACACTGATATCAATGAAAAAGACCACTGTACCGGAAAACTGATGTGGGCGATTCTGGTGTAGCGAATTTCTTCATTACGCCCGAAGATTTGGCTAAACGCGATTTCAGCCGTGTGGCATTTGTGTTTGATTGTTGCTGAATGTCCAATCAATCAAGTTTTGTGACGTTTCCCAAACGAAAAGGTCGTCTGAAATTAAGTTTTCAGAGACCTTTTTTAGTGTGTCAAACCGCTGTTAGGAAACCACTTCGCCTTGGGCGCGTTGCTTGTCGATACTGCGGTTGATGTGCCATTGTTGGGCGATGGTCAGGAGGTTGTTGACTACCCAGTACAGTACCAGACCGGCAGGGAAGAAGAAGAACATGGCTGAGAAAACCAGCGGCATGATTTTCATCATTTTTGCCTGCACCGGGTCGGTCGGCGGCGGATTGAGGAATGTTTGGGCAAACATGGTGACCGCCATAATCAGGGGCAGGATGTAGTAGGGGTCGGGACGGCTAAGGTCGGTAATCCAGCCCAGCCAAGGTGCCTGACGCAATTCTACGGAAGCGAACAATGCCCAGTACAAGCCGATGAAGACGGGGATTTGCAACAGCATAGGCAGACAGCCGCCCAGCGGGTTGATTTTTTCGTCTTTGTAAAGCTGCATCATGGCTTGCTGTTGCGCCATGCGGTCGTCGCCGTATTTCTCTTTAATGGCTTGCAGTTTGGGCGCGGCAGCGCGCATTTTTGCCATCGAGCGGTAGGACGCGTTGGTCAGCGGGTAGAGTACGGCTTTGACGATGATGGTCAAAACAACGATTGCCCAGCCCAGTTGCCGATGATGTTGTGCAGTTGGTTCAGGAGCCAGAAGAGCGGCGATGCGAACCAGTGTACTTTGCCGTAGTCTTTTGCCAGTTGCAGGTTGTCGGCGATGTTTGCGATGACGGATGTAGTCTGCGGGCCGGCGTAGAGGTTGATGGAGGCTTCGGCTTTCGCGCCGTTTTGGATAGCGGCAAGGGGAACGCTGACGCTGGTGCTGTACAGGTTGTCGTTTCGGCGTTTGATGTCGATACGGCAGTCGCCTGCGGCGCAAACGCTTTGTCTGCCTTTAGGTTGGAGGATCCAGGTGGACATGAAGTGGTGTTCAATCATGCCGAGCCAGCCGGTTTGGGTTTTTCGGGCGTATTCGGCTTCGTTTTTGCCTGATTTGGCATCGTCGTCTAAGTCGGAGAAGCTGACTTTTTGGAATTTGTCTTCAGGAGTGTAAACGACGGGGCCGACGAAAGAGCGGGTAAAATAGCCTTGACCTTCAGGTTCGCTGTGGTCGCGTACGATGCGGTAGTCCGCGCTCAGGTTGACAGGCTTGCCGCTGGTGTTGGCGACATCGAAACGGACGTTGACGAGGTAGCTGTCTTTAGTAAAGGTATAGACTTTGTCGATTTTCAGTCCGTTTGTTTCAGGCGCGCTCAGGCGGA
Organism: uncultured Neisseria sp.; assembly: GCA_927911515.1. GTDB lineage: Bacteria > Pseudomonadota > Gammaproteobacteria > Burkholderiales > Neisseriaceae > Neisseria. Next base: position 597 of record CAKMQH010000289.1, on the reverse strand, counting down.
CTTCGACTTTGTCGCCGTTGAGGCTGTATTCTTTTTGTGCTGCGGTAAAGTTGACGCCTTTCAGGATGTTGTTGCCTTGTGCATCCAAAAGCTCGGATTGGGCAACGTAGGTGTATTCTTTGCTGTCGTTAAACAGGGTGAATGCTTTGTTTTCGTCGCCATTTGCTTTGTATTTGAGCAGGGTCATTTGACGCAGGTCGCCGCTTTTTTCGTCGATGACGGCTTTGACCGTGTCGGTCGTTACGGTAATCGGCGTTGCAGGGGCGAGTGCGGCTTCAGCGGCAGCGGTTGCGGCGGTTTGCTGCTGTTGCTGCGCGGCTTGTTGTGCCGGATTGGGTTTGGGGCTGGGGAAGAAATGTTCCCAGCCGGCAAAGATTGCCAGCGAGATGGCAAAAAATGCCACTAGTCTTTTAAAATCCATAAAGAGATTCCTGGGAATTGACGGGGTATGTAATCGAGATGAAAAACTGCTTCCAGACGGCGAATTATATAGAAACCGACGGGGAAATTAAAGGAAATCAAGCTTATCCGAATGATTTGGATTACGGGACGGGGATCGTGTCCGTGTCCGCCGGAAAGGGTGGCAGCGGGGCGATG
>CAKMQH010000288.1 GCA_927911515.1 uncultured Neisseria sp. | reverse complement strand
TACGGCGTTGCCTCGCCTTAGCTCAAAGAGAACGATTCTCTAAGGTGCTGAAGCACCAAGTGAATCGGTTCCGTACTATCTGTACTGTCTGCGGCTTCGTCGCCTTGTCCTGATTTAAATTCAATCCACTATATAAAAAAGGTCGTCTGAAACCCGTGTAATAGGTTTCAGAGACCTTTTGACTGTCAGGTGTTCCCCAACTGCTTTTAAAAAATTACGCTTCTTTATTTTCAGTCGCTTTTTGACGCAGGCGCAAGCTCAATTCGCGCAGCTGTTTGTCGTCCACGGCATTCGGCGCGTTGGTCAGCAGACATTGGGCGCGTTGGGTTTTCGGGAAGGCAATCACGTCGCGGATGGACTCGGCACCGGTCATCAGTGTCACCAGACGGTCGAGGCCGAATGCCAAACCGCCGTGCGGAGCGCGCCGAATTTCAGGTTGTCCAAGAGGAAGCCGAATTTTTCCTGTTGTTCTTCGGGGCTGATTTTCAGTGCGGCGAACACTTTTTCCTGTACGTCGGCACGGTGGATACGGATAGAACCGCCGCCGATTTCCCAGCCGTTCAACACCATATCGTAGGCGCGTGCCAAGCAGTTTTCAGGATCGGATGCCATCAGGTCTTCATGACCGGGCTTGGGCGAGGTGAACGATGGTGCATGGCTGCCCAGCGGTCGCCGTCTTCGTCGTATTCGAACATCGGAAAATCGACAACCCACAAAGGTTTCCATTCGTCCACGAAGTAGCCGTTTTCCGCGCCATGTTCCAAACCGACTTTGATACGCAGCGCGCCGATGGCTTCGTTCACAACTTTGGCTTTGTCTGCGCCGAAGAAGATGATGTCGCCGTTTTGTGCGCCAGTACGCTCGATGATTTCTTTCAGGGCATTTTCGGACAGGAATTTTACGATTGGAGATTGCAGACCGCTGTCTTCACCGTTGGAAAGGTTGCTGACATCGTTCACTTTGATGTACGCCAAACCTTTCGCGCCGTAGATGCCGACAAATTTGGTGTATTCGTCGATTTCTTTGCGGCTGAATTTTGCACCGTTCGGTACGCGCAGGGCAACCACGCGGCCGCCTTTCATGTCGGCTGCGCCGCGGAAGACTTTGAATTCTTCCGTTTTCATCAGGTCGGTCAGCTCGGTGAATTTCAGGTTGATGCGCATATCGGGTTTGTCGGAGCCGTAGTAGAACATGGCTTCGGAGTAAGGCATACGCGGGAAATCGCCCAAGTCCACGCCCAGCGCGTCTTGGAAGACTTGTTTTGCCATGCCTTCGGTGATGTCCATGATTTCATCCTCGTTCAAGAACGAGGTTTCCAAGTCGATTTGGGTGAATTCGGGCTGGCGGTCGGCGCGCAAGTCTTCGTCACGGAAGCACTTGGTGATTTGGTAGTAACGGTCGAAACCCGCCACCATTAACAGTTGTTTAAACAATTGAGGTGATTGCGGCAGCGCGAAAAACTCGCCCGGATGAACGCGGCTCGGCACGAGGTAGTCGCGCGCGCCTTCAGGCGTGGAACGGGTCAGCATCGGGGTTCGATGTCGATGAAGCCTTGCGCGTCCAGATAACGGCGAACGCCCATAGCGACTTGATAACGCAGGCGCAGGTTGCGCTGCATCACCGGACGGCGCAGGTCGATAACGCGGTTGGTCAGGCGCACGTTTTCGCTGATGTTTTCGTCATCGATTTGGAACGGCGGCGTAGCGGCGGCGTTCAATACTTCGATTTCTTTGGCAAGGATTTCGATTTTGCCGGAAATCATTTTGTCGTTGGTCGTGCCTTCGGGACGGTTGCGCACACGGCCGGTAATGCTCAAAACGTATTCGTTGCGGGCGGAATCGGCAGTGGCAAACGCTTCGGGTGTGTCGGGATCAATCACGACTTGGACGATGCCTTCGCGGTCGCGCAGGTCGATAAAAATCACACCGCCGTGGTCGCGTCGGCGGTGTACCCAGCCTTTGATGGTTACGGTTTGGTCTAAGTATTGCTCGCTGATCAGGCCGCAATAGTTGGTACGCATAAAAATCACCTTTTTATATTGTTCAATTTGAAAAGAAGGAAAAGGTCGTCTGAAAAAGACACCTTAATTGCTTTGTTCTGTATCGCCGTTTTCAGACGACCTGTTTTCTGCCAAAGCCTTGACCCGAAACTCATCCGGCATCACCATACCCAGCGAAATCACATATTTCAATGCTTCGTCCACGCTCATATCGAGTTCGCGCACGTCGCTCTTTTTTACCATGATGTAATAGCCGCCGGTCGGGTTGGGCGTGGTCGGCACATAGACGGAAAGATAGTCGTCATCGTGCGGCAGGCTGCCTTTGAGTTTGTCGGGGATGTGTCCTGAAACAAAGGCAATCGTCCAAATATTAGGCTGCGGGAACGGAACCAGCACGGGCGTTCTGAACGAGCGGCTGCTGTCGGAAAGCAGAGACTCGGATACTTTTTTGACGCTGGAATAGATAGATTTGACGACGGGAATCCGTCCCAGCAGGCTGTCCCATGCGGCGAGGATTTGACGTCCCAAAACGTTGGCGGCGAACACGCCGGTCAGAAACAAGACGACAATGGCGGCAATAATGCCCAAGCCGGGAATGTTGAATCCCCAGAAATATTGAGGCTGCCATTGCTCGGGCAGCAGACTGATCAGCCGGTCGGCGGCAGATATGATGTAGCTGACCGCCCAAATGGTTACGGCTATCGGCAGCCACACCAACATGCCTGTAATCAGATATTTTTTTAATGCCTTGGCAACTTTTCCGCCTTCGGCCGTTTGTTCTGTCATCTTATGTGTTATTCCGACAAATATCGCCCAAACCTTGCATTATACGCGTTTGGGCGATAGGAAACGAGTGTTTTTAATATGGGGAGCGGTTTGTTTTGCTTTCAGACGACCTGTGTGCAACATGGTACCAAAGGTCGTCTGAAAACAGGGTAGAGCGTCAAATTCCATCCCAGTCGTTGAACATCAGGCCGATGCCGATGCCGTTTTGTTTGTGGTTGTAATCAATCAGGCTTTCGCCGTAGCCGTGAAAGCCGCGCACGACGCCTTTGAGTTTGCCTTTAATCGGGAAGGTATAGGCGGCTTCAACCGCGCCGTGTCCGGTTTTGGGGTTGTAGCGCAGCAGGGACGAAATATTTTGTTTGTCATTCAGACGGTATTGCAGCTTCAAATCGCCATGACCCATGTAGTCGGTAATGTCGGGATTGTCGTTGTTTTCGCCGGTCTGATCGAATGCCCGCATCCACACGCGCGGGATAACGGTCAGTTTGCCCCATTCCATCCCTGCCAATGCGTAAACGCGGTTCCATGAGCGGGATTCGGGGCGGCTTTGTCCGTTGGATTGGTGGACGAAGCCTGCGCCGACCATGCGCAGTTTGCCGTCGAACGGTAAATCTGCCTTCACGGGCTGGGTCAGGAAGATTTCGGGTTCGTAATCGGTGTTGCGGAACGGCGCGGATTTTCTGCCTTGGTTGTAAATCTGCCAATCGGATTTTTGGGTGTAGCCGAACCACAAATCCGCGCGGGTTTTAAACAAATCTTCGGCGATTTTGCTTTTGAACGAAACTTGCAGTTTGGTTTCTATGTGTTTCTGTTCGCTGAATTTTTCCTGATTGGTCGTGCCGCGCGAAGGGGAATGGGGATGCAGGTTGGGCGAGCTGTTGTACCAGGCGGGCATCAGGTACATGGGATTGTGCTCGCGCACGCTCAATAAGCCGCGCGAGTCGTTTTTGTCCAAATCGTACATCAGGCTCAGCGGCGTGTAGGCATCGGCTGTGGTGCGGAGATTATCTTCCGAAAGGGTGGATTGTTCTTTATTTTCGTCAAACACAATCGTCGCCGCTTTTTTCTCGCGGCTGGTGCTGATGGTTTTGGGTAAATCGACCAGTACTTTGGCGGTTTCTTCGCGAAGGACGGGCAGCGGAGCTTGCGGCGGCAGTTGAGCTGAATAAATGCTGTCGTAACACGCCAAACGGGTGGCATTGTCTTGAATGGAAGTGCATTGCAAAGCCGTGTCGGCATAGGCGACAGGGGCGGCTGTTCCGCCGATAAGGATAAGCATCAAAGCGCGCCGACATTTGGCTAATGACGGTTTTTTGTTCTTTAGGGCATCGCTTTGCGCCGGATTATGTTTCAACATCTTATTCATCGTTTCATTTATGGGATTGCCGATTGGGTGTTTTCAGACGACCTTTGCCTGAAAATCGGGATTAATCGTTTGAAAAACAGATTAAACCGCATTTTAACGCCTTGCGCCGGTGTTACAGCAGGTCGTCTGAAAAGTTTACATCAACTTGCACCACATACGGCAATGCCCCTGAAAGGTTAAGACCTCAGGGGCATCGTTATCTGCTTGCCTGTCCCGACGTGATAAAACACCAAGACTATGGCAGGAAAGATTAAGCCAATGCTTTTACTTTGGCAGACAGACGGCTCTTATGGCGGGCTGCTTTGTTTTTGTGGAATACGCCTTTGTCAGCGATACGGTCGATGACTTTAACGGACTCTTGGTAAACTGCTTGAGCAGCAGCTTTGTCGCCGGCTTCAACTGCTTTCAACACTTTTTTTACTGCGGTACGGAATGCGGTACGCAGGCTGGCGTTGTGGGCGCGTTGTTTAACCGATTGGCGGGCACGTTTGCGGGCTTGTGCGCTGTTTGCCATATTGAATATCTCCTGAAAAATAAATTCTGTAAACGCGCAATTTTAAAGACAGATTTCTCTATATGCAAGTATTTTCTCTGTTTGCGCGCGCAAATCGCCCGTATTTTGCCCAAAAACGACATCTTGCGCAACGCCGTTTTTCCGAGTCTAAGAAATCGTGCCTTATTTCAATAAAAATCAGTCAGATATTGCTTTGAGTTCTCACCTACTTCCATTACAATAGCCCCGCTTTGCGCCGGGGTATTGATGGGGTGCAGAGTGTTCATTTTCTGTTAACAATCTTTCATCAGGAATCTGCCCGTATGAAAAAATCCGTATTAGCCGTATTGGCGGCATTATCGCTGGCCGCTTGCGGCGGTGGCGAGAAAAAAACCGAGCAACCTCAAGCAGGCAGCGCGCCTGCTGCCAATGCCGAAGCAGCCGCCACCGATACTTTGAATATCTACAACTGGTCGAACTACGTTGACGAGAGTACCGTTGAAGACTTCAAAAAAGCCAATAATCTGAAGCTGACCTACGACCTTTACGAAAACAACGAGACCCTCGAAGCCAAAATGCTGACCGGCAAATCCGGCTATGATTTGGTCGTTCCCGGTATCGCTTTCCTGCCCCGCCAAATCGAAGCGGGTGCTTATCAGAAAGTCAATAAAGACTTGATTCCTAATTACAAAAACATCGATCCCGAGTTGTTGAAAATGCTGGAAACTGCCGATCCGGGCAACCAGTATGCCGTTCCTTATTTCTCCGGTGTCAACACTTTGGCGATTACGGCGAAGGGTAAGGAGCTTTTGGGTGGCAAGCTGCCTGAAAACGGCTGGGATTTGCTGTTCAAACCCGAATACACCAATAAGCTGAAATCATGCGGTATCGCCTTGTGGGATACGCCGAGCGAAATGTTCCCGATTTTGTTGAACTATTTGGGTAAAGATCCTAAAGGTACAAATCCTGATGATTTGAAAGCAGCGGCGGAAGTGCTGAAAACCATCCGTCCTGATGTAAAACGTTTCAGCCCTTCTATTATTGACGAGCTGGCGCGCGGCGACATCTGTCTCGCAGCGGGTAACGGCGGCGACTTGAACTTGGCGAAAGCCCGTTCTGAAGAAGTGAAAAACAACGTCGGCATTGAAGTCTTGACGCCGAAAGGCATGGGTTTCTGGATTGAGTCTTGGCTGATTCCTGCTGATGCGAAAAACATCGCCAATGCCCACAAATACATCAACTACACGCTTGATCCTGAAGTTGCGGCGAAAAACGGTATTGCTGTTACCTTCGCGCCTGCAAGCAAACCGGCGCGCGAGAAAATGCCTGCCGAGTTGGTTAACACCCGCTCCATTTTCCCGACTGCGGAAGATATGAAAAACGGTTTCGTTATGCCGCAAATGAGTTCGGATGCGAAGAAGCTGTCGGTCAATCTGTGGCAGAAAATCAAAGTCGGTTCAAACTAATCGTTTGATGTTTGAAAGGTCGTCTGAAAACCTTGGATTAGGGTTCAGACGACCTTTTCTTATTTTGGTTTTAGAGTGGTGTGTATGGATTGAGCTTGAGTGAGGTGTTGTTTTGATATTGGATTTGGCTGTGGTTTGTTTGTGTTGGTTTGGTTTAAAGTATAGTGGATAAATTTAACCAGTACGCGTGCCTCGCCTTGCCGTACTATTTGTACTGTCTGCGGCTTCGTCGCCTTGTCCTGATTTAAATTTAATCCACTATAAGTCGGCTGTGTTTGTGATGAATTTTTAAATAGCAAAGAAAAAAGCCACAGTTTGTTTAAACTGTGCTTTAAGAATTTGGCACGCCCCACGGGGAATCGAACCCCGGTTACCGCCCGTGAAAGGGCGATGTCCTAACCGCAGACGATGGGCGCGGATAAGTTTTGTTGGCGCACCCCGGAGCGATTCGAACGCCCGACCCTCTGGTTCGTAGCCAGATACTCTAGTCCAACTGAGCTACGGTGCATTTCATCACTTCGCGACTGCGTCGTGAATCAAGATCA
>CAKMQH010000287.1 GCA_927911515.1 uncultured Neisseria sp. | reverse complement strand
ATTAACTTTAAACCAGTACGGCGTTGCCTCGCCTTAGCTCAAAGAGAACGATTCTCTAAGGTGCTGAAGCACCAAGTGAATCGGTTCCGTACTATCTGTACTGTCTGCGGCTTCGTCGCCTGTCCTGATTTTTGTTAATCCACTATATTTAGAAGGGTCGTCTGAAAAGAAGTTCGATGTTTATACGGTTCGCATTTTAACCTATTTTTTTGAAGTCGTTAGGTTGCGTCCGTCGGAAATGTGCAGGCGGCTGAATATGATGCTGGAGATGAGTGTAATCAAGCCGATGGAAAGGAGGGTAAGGCGGAATGAAAGGTGGAGGTTGCCTGCGGTGAAGCTGCTTTGCGACCAGTTTTGCAGGATAAGCGCGCCGAGCGCAATGCCGAGGCTGATGGCGAGTTGTTGGTTGACTGCCATCAGGCTGTTGCCGCTGCCGGTTTGGTGCGCGCGCAGGTCGGCGATGGTCAGGGTGTTCATGGCGGAGAACTGGATGGAGTTGCAGGTACCAATCAGGAGCAGCAGGACAATCCATACGCTTAAGGACGTGTCCGCGTCGGGTAGGGCAAGCAGCATAATCAATATGGCAAGGAGGCGTGTGTTCCAAATCAACACGCTGCGGTAGCCGAAGCGCGACATCAGGGGTTTGATGAGCGGTTTGACGGCAAGCGATGCGAAAGCGACGGGTGCGACCAGCCAGCCGGATACGCTGGCGGCAAAGCCGAAAGCGACTTGAAACAATAGCGGCAGCAAAAAGGGGATGGAACTGATGCCGAGCCGGCTGAACAGATTGCCTGTCAGACCCAGCCGGAAGGTGCGGACTTGGAACAAATCCGCCGCGTAAATCGGGTTGGCGGCGGTTTTCATGTGGCGGTAGTAGAGCAGGGCGAATGCCGTACCGCCGAGTGCGAGTAAGAGCGAAAACCAAACCGCGCCAGAGTGGGACACCATTTCCACCGCCAACATTAAGAGACATGCCGCCGAAGCGAAAGTCAGGTAGCCGCTCAAGTCCAGCGCGGTATTCTCGCCTTTGACATCGGGCATAATCCGCCAGCCCAGCAAGACGCCGAGCAACCCTATGGGCAGGTTCAGCAGGAAAATCCAATGCCAAGATGCGTATTCGACCAAATAGCCGCCGACCAAAGGACCGAATATCGGACCGATCAGCGCGGGCATCACGGCATAATTGATGGCGTTTAAGAGTTGGGATTTGTCGTACACGCGCAAAATCGTCAGGCGCGGCACGGGTACCAACATCGACCCGCCTATGCCCTGAATCACCCGCGCCATCACCAGCATGGGCAGATTGGTTGCCGCTGCACACAATGCCGAACCGAGCATAAAAATGCCGACCGAGCCGAAAAATACGTTTTTTAGTGCCGAACCTGTCCACCAAATAGCCGCTTAAAGGAATCAGCAGGGCGACGGTCAGCGTATAGGAAATCGCCGCCAGCTGCATATTGAGCGGCGATACTTGGAAATCTTTGGCGATTTCGGGCAGGGCGGTGTTCAGAATCGTCGCGTCCAGCATCTGCATGAAAATCGCAATCGCCAGCAGCAGGGGCAGCCAGCGTGAAGGGCGGACGGGCGGCGTTTCCGAAACGTTTGATTCGGTTGTGTTCATAGGGTTGAATTGTAACTGATTTGGCAGGAGGTCGTCTGAAAGGCGGCTTGCTCTTTCAGGTTTTGGCGATGTGAACAGAATGGCAGCTGAATGAATGGATTTTTGACAGATTTGTTGGCTTGAAGATGAAGAAACGAGCGGTTTGCACCTGTGGGGAAAGGCGGCGGGCAGGTTGTGTATGGAACATTTATTTTGTCAAAAAAGGTCGTCTGAAAACGGAAAATACCGGTTTTCAGACGGCCTTTGCGTTTTTAAGCTGCTTCAATCATCAGGCGATTTCGAGCCACATCACTTGGTAGGGACGCAGCACCAAATCCTGATTCAATGTCACGGTTTCGCCGCTGATGAGGTCTTTGGCGCGGGCAGGCATGGCTTGCAGGGTGTGTGCGCTGATGGTTTGAGGGTGTTCGCTGAAGTTGCCGAACGCCAAAAGTGCGTTGTTGCGGATGTAGCCGATGATGTGTTTGTTGTTGGTATTGAAGGTCACCAGACGGCCGCCGTTCAAACGCGGGTTGTTTTGGCGGATGTCTATCATGTGGCGCAGGCCTTGATAGATTTGTCCTGCCGCGGTTGACGGGTCGTGGCGTTGTTCGTACAACTCGGCGTTGTAACGCGGACGGTGCGCCCAGCGGCTGTCGTCGCTCTTATTGCTGTCGCTTGACCAGTCGTCGTCGTTGAGTGTGCCGACTTCGTCGCCGAGATAAATCAGGGGCAGGCCGCCGGTACTCAGGGTGATGCTGTACAAGAGTTTGATGCGGTCAACTGCGTGTGGGTCATGTTGCGCCAAACCTGCCAAGGCGGCGGCAGTACCGCTGACGCGGCAGTCGCCGGTGTTGGGGTTGTATTGGAAGGGGACGCCGCGCGCGAAGCTGCCGTCGAAATGGTTGACGAAGAAGCGGTTGAGGAATTGGCGGTGGTCGTAGCCGTGGATGCCGAATTGCGATGCGTCTTCGTCGGCGAACGTCCAGCCGATGTCGTCGTGGCTGCGGACGTAGTTGACCCATGCGGTATGGTCGGGCAGGTTGTGGCGGTAGGAGAGGGCTTGGTGGAGCAGGTTGACTTCGCGGGTGGCGAGGGTGTTCCACAGCAATGCCATTTGCAGCGGGTTGTAGCCGATTTGGCATTCGTCTTGCCCGATGTATTGGACGACTTGGTCGGGGTGGACGATGGCTTCGGATTTGAAGAACACGGCAGGTGCGGCGATGCGCATGACGGCGTTGAACGCGCGGATTAAGGCATGGGCTTGCGGCAGGTTTTCGCAATCCGTACCCATTTGTTTCCAAATAAAGGCGACGGCGTCCATGCGCAGGATGTCAACGCCCAAATTGGCGAGGAACATCATTTCGCCCGCCATGGCGCGGAATACCCAAGGATTGCTGTAATTCAAATCCCATTGGAAGGAATTGAACGTCGTCCATACCCAGCGTCCGTCTTCTAATTGGGAGAAGCCGCCCGGATGCTGGTCGGGGAAGATTTCGCGCAGGGTACGGTCGTATTGGTCGGGCATCCAGCGGTCGGGGAAAATATAGTAGAAATTGTCGAAAAGCGGATTGCCGGCGGCGCAGCCTTTCGCCCATTCGTGTTCGTTGGACGTGTGGTTGAAGATGAAATCGACGACGGCGGAAATGCCCGCTTCGTGCAGCGCGGCAATGACATCGCGCAAATCGTCTATCGTGCCCAAAGCCGGATTGACGTCGCGGTAGCTGCTGACCGCATAGCCGCCGTCGCTTTTGCCTTCAGGGCATTTAAACAGCGGCATCATGTGCAGATAGGTCAGCCCAAGTTCTTGGAAATAAGGGATTTTGGCTTTCAAGCCTTTCAGATCGCCCGCAAACAAATCGACATAGCACACGCCGCCGACCTGTTTATTAGACAAAATCCAATCGGGATCGCTCTCACGTGCGGCATCGATGGCTTTCAGAGACTTGTCGCGTTGGGAATAGCTTTGCCATGCTTGTGCAATCAGTTGTTCCAGCATGGGCAGGACGGCTTCGTTGTCGTTGTAAACGTTGTCCAGCTCGTGCATCAGCTTGGGGAAATGCTCGTTCAAACGCCTGCCAAACTGTTTCCAGTCTTCGGAAGCTTCGACGGTAGCACGCTGTTTGGAGCTATATTCTGCCAAGGCGCGCTCTTTGAGATGATGCAGGGTCAAATCGACCTGTTGGGTCTGGGTCAACATAATGTTTACTCCGAGTTGAGGTTGGATTTGTTTGGAAGCCTGATTCCTGCTGCCTGCGCTGCGGAAACTCATGCAGGCTTAAGGCAAAATCGAAAAGTCCATCATACTGTAAGAAGCTGTTTGTGCATAGTAGCCTGAAATGGTTGGGAAAATAGGCTTTTAATTGGGATGGGGTCGTCTGAAAACGGTGTGGATTTTTTCGTATAAAGTCGGGTGTGTTGGTATGGTTGGCATTTAATATTATATTGGGTGGCTATTTTGTAGATAAATGGCTCTATTTTTTGACTTTTAAATATTAATTCGCTGTTGTGTCGGCTGTGTATTTATTCAATAAGCAATATTTGGGTATTTGATGAGGATGTGAATGCATTTATTTTCTTGGCTAAAACAAAGCGGGCATATTTTGAAGAAGATAATTTTGTTTGATGGAAGTCAAAGGTCGTTGGCGGGGAAGTTTGGGCGTATTGGCTTGGAAAAGTAGGGCGTTGCCCTGACTGGGTTTAAAGAGCGTAAACATCGAAACAAAAGGTCGTCTGAAAACGTGCAATACTCATTTTCAGAGACCTTTTGAGCTTTAAAGTCTCAATAATTTACAGCGGCCATTTCAGCGCGGGATTGCTTTCGATGACGGCTTTAAACTGATTTTGAATCCACTCGATGGCTTCGTCAGAATCCGCCTCGAAGCGCAACACCAAAATCGGCGTGGTATTGGAGGCGCGCATCAGACCGAAGCCGTCTGGGAACTCTACGCGCAGGCCGTCGATGGTGATGATTTCGGTCGCGCCTTCGAATTTGGCTTTGGCGGCGAGTTCGTCGATAACCTGATGGCCGTTGCTGCCTTCGGGCAGGTCGATGTTGAGTTCGGGCGTGGAAATGCTTTGCGGCAGGCTGTTCAACACTTCAGACGGATTGTCGAAGGCGGACAGGATTTCCAAGAGGCGCGCGCCGGCGTACAGACCGTCGTCGAAGCCGAACCAGCGTTCTTTGAAGAAGACGTGTCCGCTCATTTCGCCGGCAACCAGCGCGCCGGTTTTTTTCATGGCGGACTTGATGAAGCTGTGGCCGGTTTTTTCCATGACGGGTTCGCCGCCGTGTTCTTTAATCCACGGAGCCAGCAGGCGGGTGGATTTCACGTCGAAGATGACTTTCGCGCCGGGATTGCGGCTTAAAACGTCTTGGGCGAACAGCATGAGCTGGCGGTCGGGATAGATGATGTTGCCGTCTTTGGTCACGACGCCCAAGCGGTCGGCATCGCCGTCAAAAGCCAAGCCGATTTCGGCATCGCTGTTTTTCAGCGCGGCAATCAAATCTTGCAGGTTTTTCGGTTTGGATGGGTCGGGATGGTGGTTGGGGAAAGTGCCGTCCACTTCGCAGAAAAGTTCAGTTACTTCGTTGCCCAAACCTTTGTAGAGTTTGCCTGCGAATGCGCCGCCTACGCCGTTGCCCGCGTCGATGGCGATTTTCATGGAGCGTTTGAGTTTGACGTGGCCGACGATGTGGTTATGGTATTCGCCGGAGATGTCTTTTTCAGTCACGCTGCCTTTTTTGTCGGAAGCGACCAGTTTGTCGGCTTCGATCAGGTCGAGCAGTTCTTGGATGGCTTCACCTGCGAGGGTGTCGCCGCCGAGCATCATTTTGAAGCCGTTGTAATCGGGCGGGTTGTGGCTGCCGGTAATCATCACGCCGCTGCCGCCGCATTCGTTGATGGCGGCGAAATAAAGCATGGGGGTGGCGACCATGCCGACATTGAGGACGTCGATGCCGCTGTCGGTAAAGCCGCGCTGGATGTGTTCCATCAATTCGGGACCGCTCAAGCGTCCGTCGCGTCCGAGTGCGATGCGGGTGATGCCTTTTTCGGCGGCTCTGGTGGCGATGGCTTTGCCGATAAGGTAGGCGGCTTCATTGGTCAGGGTTTTGCCGACAATGCCTCGGATGTCGTAGGCTTTGAAGATGTCGCGGGCAATATTTGCATGATGGTTCCTTTGTGATTGTGAATGGAAAACGGGCTTATTCTAACATAGGCAAAGGTCGTCTGAAGGCTTTCAGAGACCTTTGGGGGTTACATCAAATAACATTTACTGCGGTTTCAATCAGTTACCAAAAGTGTTGCATTGGTTGATGTCGCCGCTGTCCAAACCGCGTTTGAGCCATGCCATGCGCTGTTCGGACGAACCGTGTGTAAAGCTGTCGGGAACGACGTAGCCCTGCCCCTCTTTCTGCAGGCGGTCGTCGCCGACGGATTCGGCGGCAAGCATGGCTTTGGGGATGTCTTCGGCTTTGAAGATATTATTGTTGACGGCGTAATGCCCCCAAATGCCAGCGAAGCAGTCCGCCTGCAATTCGAGCTTGACGGAAAGGGCGTTGGCTTCTTTTTTGCCGACCTGCTGCTGCATTCTGTGGACTTTGGGCAGGATGCCGAGCAGGTTTTGGACGTGGTGTCCGACTTCGTGTGCAATGACGTAGGCGAACGCGGCATCGCTGGCGGAATTGAGTTTGGTCTGCATATCTCTATAAAAGTCTAAGTCGAGATAGACTTTTTGGTCGCCCGGGCAGTAAAACGGACCCATCGCCGATTGCCCCATGCGCAGGCGGTGGATGTACCGCCGTTGTATAACACCAGCGTGGTCGGGGTGTAGGCTTGACCATTTTGTTTGAAATAGCTGCCCCAAGCTTTTTCCGTATCGGCGAGGACGACGCGGGCAAGTTCGTTCAACTCGGCTTCTTCCTGAGGCTTGAGCTGGGAAGTTTGGGTCGAACCTGGACCCATGGAAGGCGTGCCGACCAAGCCGCTCAAATCGACACCGTAATAAGCGCCGATCAAAACGACGATGATGCCGAGGATGCCGGGCGTTTTACCGCCGCCGCCTCCACCGCTGCTGCCGCGTCGGTCTTCTACGTTTTGACTCTGTTCGCGTCCTTTCCAATCCATCTTGTGTGTTCCTTGTTGTGAAGTGATATGGGCTGATTATACCGTGAAGCGGGGCGGGACTTGTATAGTGGATTAACTTTAAACCAGTACGGCGTTGCCTCGCCTTGCCGTACTATCTGTACTGTCTGCGGCTTCGTCGCCTTGTCCTGATTTAAATTTAATCCACTATATAGCTGAGTGATAGATGGTATCCCAACCCGTTTTATAGGCTGAAATGGGGATGAGGGGCTTGAATC
>CAKMQH010000286.1 GCA_927911515.1 uncultured Neisseria sp. | reverse complement strand
CTACAACCGCGAGCGTTGCAGTTTGAAATTGAAAAAGCTGAGTCCTGTCGCATACAGAACCCGGCTTGCACAAAGCGCCTGAATAGGCTTTTATGAGTGTTCAAGATTTGGGGGCCAGTTCAAACCCTTGAAACTCGGTTTTCAGACGACCTTTTTGTTTTGCCGCTTGGATGAAAAGGCAGGGATAAACAGTTTAACCTTTGTTGAGGATTTGTTTGTTTTCGCCTTCGCGCCGCAGCTCTTTGGGGAGGACGAAGACGATGCTTTCTTCCGTGCCTTCGCCTTCGCGTATGGTTTCGTGTCCCCATTGCTGTATGGTTTGCAGGACTTCCCTGACCAAAACTTCGGGGGGCGGACGCGCCGGCGGTTACGCCGACTTTGTGTTTGCCTTCGAACCATTCGCGTTTCAGGTAGCCGGCGTTGTCAACCATGTAGGCATCGACGCCGCGTTGGGCGGCGACTTCGCGCAGGCGGTTGCTGTTGGAAGAATTGGGCGAGCGACGACGATGACGATGTCGCATTCTTCCGCCAATTCTTTGACGGCGGTTTGTCGGTTGGTCGTGGCGTAGCAGATGTCTTCTTTGTGCGGGTTGCGGATGTTGGGGAAACGGGCGTTCAGCGCGGCGATGATGTCTTTAGTTTCATCGACGGAGAGGGTGGTTTGGCTGACGTAGGCGAGTTTGTCGGGGTTTTTGACTTGCAGTCCGGCGACGTCTTCAACGGTTTCGACCAGCAGCATTCTGCCGGGCGGAAGCTGTCCCATGGTGCCTTCGACTTCGACGTGGCCTTTGTGTCCGATCATGATGATTTCGCAGTCTTGCGCGTCGAGGCGGGCGACTTCTTTGTGGACTTTGGTCACGAGCGGGCAGGTGGCATCGAATACGCGGAACCCGCGTTCGGCGGCTTCCTGCTGCACGGCTTTGGAGACGCCGTGTGCCGAGTAAATCAGGATGGCGTCTTTGGGTACGTCGGCGAGGTCTTCGATGAATACCGCGCCTTTTTCGCGCAGGTTGTCCACGACGAATTTGTTGTGGACGACTTCGTGGCGGACGTAAACCGGTGCGCCGAATTCTTCCAGCGCGCGCTCGACGATGCTGATGGCGCGGTCAACGCCGGCGCAGAAGCGCGCGGGTTGGCAAGGATGATGGTTTTTGGGTCATGTGTATGGTCCGGATTTCAGACGACCTTAAGGGTTGTCGGTTGTCGGTTCGTCGGCTACTGCTTCGTCAGTCGGTTTGGGGTCTTTTTTGTGGAACAGTCCGTCCAAAACCAATAAAACGGCACCGACGCAGATAAAGCTGTCGGCAACATTAAATGCAGGATAATACCAATCCTTCCAGTAAAACAGTAAAAAATCAACCACATGACCGTGAATCAGTCGATCGATGACGTTACCGAGCGCGCCGCCGATAATCATGGCGGCGCCGATTTTGCCCGAAAGGCGGAACTCGTCGCGCAGGATAGCGCGGGCGAGATAGGCGCTGATGACGAGCGCCAGCCCTAAGAAAAAGAATTTCTGCCAGCCGCCTTGGTCGGCAAGAAAGCTGAACGCTGCGCCCGGGTTGTAGGCAAGGGTCAGGTCGAAGAAGGAGGAGATGATATTGAGGCGCTCGCCTTCTCGGAAGTGGGCGAGGATTTCCCATTTGGTCAGTTGGTCAAGCGCGATGCCGACCAGCGCAATCAGCAGGTAGGCGGTTTTTTGGAAAGGGAGGAAGACATTTGGTTGAAGCTGCCTGAATAAAAACAAAGCGGCTATTTTACCCGAAAGCGCAAAAGCCGTGTTTCAAAAGGTCTTCTGAAAACCTTTTATTACAGGCAAGGCGCAGGGTTTTGCAGGGTTATCGCAAAACCGCGTAAACGCTGCGCGCAAAAACACTGTCATACGTAAAACAAGGTTTATTTGCTTGATAGGGTGTTGCCTTGCCGATAACATGGCGGCGTTTTTATATGCCTTCCCCGAAAGGATACAGTATGGCTAAAACAAAATCTTTATTGGCAACCGGTATTTTGGCGCTTTTCTCCGCCACCGCCTTCGCAGCCCCGCTTCCTGCCGAAATTTACCTTCCCGCAGGCGCGCATACGGTTAAAGCCGATCGTCAGGGCAACGGCGAATTCGAATACGAAGCCGAGCTGCCCGCACGCGGCAACCCGATTCCGTCTTTGGCGAAAAAAGTCATCGCCCACGCGCGCAGCAAAGGTTTTCACGTGGTCGAATCGGAAATCAGAAACGATGATGCCGATTTGAAATTCAAACGCGGAGCACAAGAGCTGGACGTATCCATCGAAAACAAAGGACACGGCCGCATCGAATACAAGGCAGATTTAGACTTGGACAAACGCTAAATCGAGAAATACCCGAAAGGTCGTCTGAAAAAGAGGTTTCAGACGACCTTTTTTGCATGGCGGCGTTAACAATTGTTTATGGTTTTTACAACATCTGTTTTATCCGTAAGAACCGTTCGGAAGAAAACACGGGTCTCTGAAACCTCTTTTCAGACGACCTTTGCATAGGATCGGGTAAACGGCATTCAAGCAGCAGGGCAGGGCGGATTTGCACCGAAACAGAACAAAGCTGAATCATGCCCTATCGTTTTATTTGCCCCCGCAATATTTTGTTTTACTGTAAAACACGGTAAAATCCGCGCTCAACATAATATTGAGACAAAACAGTACCGAAGAGAATAAATGGTGTTGTCCGATCTCAAATAAAAAATATTGACGCAATCACTACAATACTACCGTTCACACATTGCAAAGATCATGAAAAAAACACTCTTGCTCCTCTCCCTGCTCGCCGTGTCCGCAGCAGAAGCCGCCGACGTGCCGCCAGAGACTCAAAACCAGCCTGCTCCCGAGTTGCAGGTCAAAACGGCAGAACCTGACCCCGTCGAAGCAGAAGCGGTCAAACCTGCCGCTGAAACGTCGTCTGAAAAAGTCGTCAACGTCGATGCGAAAACCCTGCTCGACAATCCCCAATTGCTTTCCCGCGCCATGTATTCCGCCGTTGTTTCGCGCAACATCGCGGGCATTAAGGTCGTCCTGCCGATTTACGAACAATGGCCGGGACACGATAAAAACATGGCGCTCTACGCACGCGGACTGGTTGCCCAAAACGACGGCAAAATGAAAGAAGCCATCGGGTATTACCGTCAATTTATCGCCGAAAACCCCGATGCCCCCGTCGTCCGCTGGCAGCTTGCCACCGCTTTGTTTGAAGACAAGCAAAACGAAGCCGCCGCCGACCAGTTCGACAAACTCAAAACAGAAGCCAACCTGCCCGAGCCGCTCGTCAAAGGCATTGAGTCTTACCGAAAAGCATTGCGCGAGCGCGATTCGTGGAAATTCAACGCCGGATTGAGCGTTACCCGCGAACAAAATATCAACCAAGCGCCCAGCCGCCGCACATACGGCAACTGGACTTTCCCCGAGCCTATCGACGCCACCGCCATCAACTACCAACTCGGCGCAGAGAAAAAATGGTCGCTGCCCAAAGGCTGGTACGTTACGGCAGGAGTGGATACCTACGGCAAAGTTTATCCCGAACGAACCAAGTATAACGACGTGACCACTCGCTTCTCAGTAGGCGCAGGCTACGCCGACCAGCGCAACGACATCGGCTTGACCCCGTTCCACGAACGCCGCTTCTACGGCAACGATCCGTACACCTACTCTAGCGGTGCGCGCCTGCACATCAACCGCTGGTGGCAGCCTAAGCTGCAAACCTTGAGCGCCGTTGAAATGGGTCGTCTGAAAAACACCCGCCGCGCCAAATCCGACAACAACAACCGCCTGCTGAGCAATTCCGTCGTCTATTACCGAAACGCCCGTCAATACTGGGTCGGCGGTTTCGACATCTATCAGGAACGCAATAAAGAAGACAAATCGGACAGCTTCGACCGTTACAGCCTCCGTACCGCATGGGGGCAGGAATGGGGCAAAGGGCTGTCCACCATGTTGCGGCTGAGTGCGGCGCAACGCCGTTATCAAACGCCCAGCCTTTTGAGCGGTCAGGAAAACCGCCGCGATAAAGAAGCGGATATTTCACTCGCCGTGTGGCACCGCGCCTTCCACTTCAAAGGCATCACCCCGCGCCTGACCGTCGCCCACCACAAAACATGGAGCAACGACAAATACTACGAATACGGCAAAACCAGAATGTTTGTCGAATTCAGCAAAACGTTCTGACCAGTTTGCGTTAAACGTATAGTGATTAATTTAAATCAGGACAAGGCGACGAAGCCGCAGACAGACAGATAGTGAACGGC
>CAKMQH010000285.1 GCA_927911515.1 uncultured Neisseria sp. | reverse complement strand
TGATGAATTTTTGCAGTTTGGATATAGTGGATTAAATTTAAACCAGTACGGCGTTGCCTCGCCTTGCCGTACTATTTGTACTGTCTGCGGCTTCGTCGCCTTGTCCTGATTTTTGTTAATCCACTATAGGCTGTCGCCCGTCTTATCCCCCGCCCAATTTCCTACTCAAACTTTCCGCATATTCTTCGCGCTCGGCGCGGCTGGTTTCGGGGAGATGGGTGTTAAGGGACGACCATTTCCACCTGCTGCGCGCTTTGTTGAGTTCGGACGGGAGTTTATCCGGCGTCCATGGCGCTTTGCGGCTGTGCAACTCGACTTGCGATTGCGCCGCGTGGCCGCGCGTTTGCAGGATGTGGAGCAAATCGAGGGCGCGGGCAGCGAGCAGGGTCAGGGTTTCGGGGTCGGTGTGCAGGGTTTGGCGGCCGTTGAGCTTGTCGGAAATGGTGCGGGTATTGGGCAGGATGCCGCCGAGAAAGCCGCCGATTGCCGTCCCCAATCCGAGCGAACCGCCGAGCGTGGCAATGTCCAGCCCCAAGCCGATGAGCGCACCGGTTGCCGCGCCGGTACCGGTACGGATGCCGTATTCTTTGAGCAATTCGCTGGCGAACGGATCTTGATGGAAGGCTTTAGGCACCCAGTCGCCGCTGTCGATTTCGCTGTGGTAGAAGCGGTAGAGGGAAAACAGCCGCTGCTGCATCTGCCGTTCGAGCTGGCGTATTTCTGCCTGCATGGTTTGCAGGACGGGCGCGGGGTCGTCGTTTTCGTCAATTTCCTGCGTGAAGGCGGCAACATCGAGCAGGAAACCTGCGATTTCGTGTCGCGCTTCTTTATCCAGACGCGTCCATTCGCGGCGGCGGGAAGCAGTCAGGCGGTCGATGATGTCATGCTGCGGCAGCATGGTGGCGAGCTTGTTCCAGAGGTTCAATTCGCCTTCAAAATCGAAGGCGACGGTATCGAACCCTGCGAAAACGTGCAGGTTGCGACGCGCCAGCATGGTCGTCCACGCTTCGGGAAGCTGCCCTCCGGTAAAGTTGAACACGGGCATGACCGGTTTGGCGCACCATGAAAGGATGGTCAATTCATCCCGATATTTGTCGAGGACGGGTTCGCGTGCGTCAATGACGTACAACGCCATGTCGCTTTGCAGAAGCTGCCGCAGCACTTTGGCTTCTTGGTTGAAATCGTGATGTGCACCGTCGCTGTCGAGAAACTGTTGCAGCCGCTCGATGCCGTCGGCGCGTGCATCCGTATGGGTTTCAAGCCAATCCAAAACGCCGCCTGCGTCTTCGAGTCCGGGCGTGTCGTACAGATACAGCAGCGTATCGACGCCGTCGGTAATCGCGGCTTCTTCGACATGGCGCGTGGTGGACGGCGCGTTTTTGACTTCGCCAAAGCCGCTGTCGCGCAACAGGGTGCGCAGAAGCGAGGTTTTGCCGGTATTGGTATGACCGACGACGGCAAGGGAAAGGGGTTGTTTGTTCATGATGTTTTTGAAGAATGGATTTTCAGACGACCTTTTTCAGGATGGCGGCTTTATGGGGCGTTTCAAGTGCGGTCATTGGTTTTTCAGACGACCTTCTTGTGCAGCTTTATCAGGTTCCAGCCATGCCACGTCGCACTCTGCCAGCGCATTGCGCCAGTGGTTCAATGTTTCGGACAGGTCGTCTGAAAGCGTCCGCTCCGTCAAAAGCTGTACCACCGCGCCACCCTGCGCCGCTTCCGAGAGTCGGACAATCTGCCGCAACACGCCGCGGTCGGGGACGGTTTCCGCACGCACACCGATGAGGAGCTGGGCGGGTTTCTGTTTCAACTTGGCTTCCAAAGCGGCAACTTCTTCCCGATTCGCCGCCACGCCTTTATCCAGCCATTCCTGTGCCAGCCTGCCTGTAAACCATGTGCCTTCGTGCCATTCGGTTTCCAGCATGACTGCCCATTTGGGCGCGTCGTTTAAGGTGATTTTCGGGGAAACGGCGGACACGGTTTCCCGACGCGTATCCGCATCGACGATTTTGTTCTGCCAACGGCGGATGACCGCCTGATAATAAGGCTTCTCCAAATCCAGCTTGCTTTGGCTTGTTTTTAAAAAGATTTTGCATACCGCCCACGCCAACAGGCGCGGCAGGATACCGTAGCAGGCTATACTGCCGATCAACAAGCCCGACCACGCGCGCGCATCGGCGATGTTGCCGTTCAGACGACCTTCGACCACCGCCCGCGCATCGGGGGCAGGGAAACCGAGTTTCGACGGCAACCACGCCAACATTTCCACCGCGCGTACCGAAGC
Organism: uncultured Neisseria sp.; assembly: GCA_927911515.1. Classification (GTDB taxonomy): domain Bacteria; phylum Pseudomonadota; class Gammaproteobacteria; order Burkholderiales; family Neisseriaceae; genus Neisseria. The sequence goes on along the minus strand of CAKMQH010000285.1, from coordinate 8,385 downwards.
GGCATTGCTCAACAGCGTGCTTTCCCAGTTGAACGTATATTGGCGCACCAAAAGCAGCAGCAATACCGACACCAGCATCCCACCCAATGTGCAGAGCCATAGACTGTGCGAAGTCGCACCGGCAATCCAACGCGCCGAAGGCTGCCGCCATTCATCCGCATACAGCCGGAACACCGCCTGATTGACGGGATCTTTACCCCGAAACCACGTCGCCGGGCTGCTGAAAAACCGCCCTACTTTCACGCGCAGGAACAGCGATGCCAGCCATACCGCCAACATCAGCGTATTCATACCCAACACGCCCGCCAAAATCAGGAAAAAATTCAGCCCTTGGCTGTCCATCAGAAGGTAAGTGCCTGAAAACCCCGTGCTAAACATCGCCGCAGCCGCCACAATCCACAGCCAAAACGACCCGGTACGCACTTGCTCCAAGGTATGCCGAAGCTGACTGTCTCTGTCTATCATCTCCGCTCGGCGGATGATTTTGCCTTCCGCGCCGCCCTCGACATGACGCAACGCTTCCGTCACCTGCACGGGATCGCCGGCAAAAATATAGCCGCCCTCTTCCAAAATACGGACAAGTTCGGCGAGTTTTCGGGATGGGTTCAACATAAAAAGGTCGTCTGAAAGGGATAGTGAAAACGCAAAGATTTTATCACAGCCCTTTTCAGACGACCTTTGTATTTTAAATGTGACACTCAGGCAAACCTGTTTGCCGCCATTCCTTATTCCGCTTCTTGGAAAATCACGTCGTTTTCAAACCGCGCCATATTGTGCAGCCCGTCGGTCAGGGCAATGCCTTTCAGTTCGTGGCGGCGAACCAAGTCCAACACAGCTTCCTTGCCGGAAACGGGATGGCAGCCGGCAGGTCCCATGTGTTGGAAACGGTCGGTGTAAAAGAGGTATAAATAACCGTCCCTCGCATAAAGCCCGCCGTCTTTGCGGTTTATTCCGACAAAAAGCGGCTGCTCCGGCAATTGGTTCCAAACAATATATTTCACGGATTTCGCCAAATCTGCCGAATATTTTTCCACCAACCCGATCAGCAGCACATTCTCCTGCGGCGTATTGCCGGCAAAAAAGTCCAGCAATTCGTCATCTTCGACATTCGTGAACTGCTTGAACAATTCTTCCGCCCGCGCGGGTGTAACCTTATAGGGATTGGCAAAACCGACAATGGCTATCGGGTGAAATTGCAGCGGCAGCTTGGCATCGGTGCCGATGGACAACGCCTCCATCTTCTCTCTGGAAGCCGCCATGCTGCCCGCGCCGTTCACACGCATCAACCAAGACAGCGCGCATTCAAAATGTTCGCCATCCTGCCCTCTGTATTCCATCAGTTGAATGCCCAACGAGTGTGCGACCCGTAGGACATTACTCAAATTATTGAACTGGTCTGCCTTATCCAACGCACCGACCAAGCCGATGCCGTCTAAAGCGCCGTCCTGCTCGTCTGAAAAAGCCCGCGCCGCTTCATAGGTTTCAAACAGATATAAAACCGTTCGCCCGTCTTTCAGACGACCTATGTAAGGGATGCCCGTCCCTTCCGACACATCCGCCTGCATGGCAGACAGCGGCACATACACTTTATCTTTCGCATAAATCGCCCGCGCCGCGCCCTCGCTTTTTTCCTGCGCGGAAAGTTTGCGCGGCTCTTCTACCGTTTCGTCGGACGGCTTGTTCCCAAAAATTTTCGACAAAATACTCATTCGGTTTTCCTTAATGTATTGGTATGCGCCCGCCTGACTGCTTTTCTGCACAACAGAACGGCGGCAAACCGGGCGCGCAAGATTTTATCACAGCCTTTTTCAGACGACTTGCATTATCCCTAAGATACCGTCCATAATAGCTTTATGCTTTAAGCAAGGAAAAACAATGACTATACGAACCACAACGTTATCCCTACTCACCCTGCTCACTCTCTTCCCGACCGTTGCCGCCGCGAATGACGAACCGCCCGCCGACGGCGACACTTGGGTGGACCACCGCCACAAAGTCGTTTCCAAACGCTTGGACAAATGGTCCAACCGCATAGACGACTGGTTTGGCGAACCCGATCCCGACCACCCCGCCGACGCCAACCTGCGCGTCATGCTCGATACCGAATGGAACCCTGACGACAAGTTTACCGTGACGCCGCGCGTACGAGGTCGTCTGAAACTGCCGACTTTGGAGAAAAAAGTCCATGTAATTTTCGGTGACGACTCTTTGGACGACGAGCTGAAACACGAAGCCAACGCCTACCGCAACCGTACCAACACCAACGGCAGGATTTTCGACGCTTCCCAAAGCCGCGACAACAACGCCTCCCTTGCCGTCCGCTGGACCGAAGCATTCGCGAAACAGCGCACCAATACCGACTTTGATATCGGTATCCGCTCCGGCAGCGACCTGTTCGCCCGCGCCAAAAGCTCGAGCAATTGGCAACTGACCGACAGCATCGACACCAGCTTGGAACAAATCTACCGTTACGGCATCAAGAGCAAACACCATGTCCGTACCAACTGGGAAACGCGTTACATCCCCAACGAAAAAAGCTTTATCGCCAATCAGGCACACCTGCAATACGAACACGATAAAACCGAAGACTGGACATGGGGCAACAGCCTCTTCCGCCAACACAATCTCGGCAAACACCGCCACGTCAACTACGGCGTGTACACCGGCGGCAATATCGAAAAACGCAAAGCCGCCCTCAATACCTACGGCCCGTTTACCACCTACCGCCAGCCGATTTGGCGCAACTGGCTGTTTACCCAAACCGAGGTCAACTACTACAACAACCGCAAGGAAAACCAAAAACACCGCGTCGGCGCGCTGTTGAGGATTGAAGCCTTGTTCTGATGCAAAAAGGTCGTCTGAAAGCCTGTTAACGGATTCAACCCCGCCAATACAGCTTTCAGACGACCTTTTTTCTCAAAATTTTTTCAAACTCTCTCAATCGGATGATTCTTCCGAACCTTCTTCCCTGCCGTTGAAATACTCCGCCGCACCGCCATCGAAAAAGCCCTGCAAAATCGCCTGAGCCGCCACTTGGTCGAGTACCGCCTTCTGCTTGCGCCCGAACACCTGCGCCTCGGCAAGCAGGCTTTCCGCGTATAGCGAAGACATCCGTTCATCCACCCAATATATGGGCAGGTTAAAACGCCCGTGCAGGCGGCGGCCGAATTTGCGGCTGAGGCGGGTCAACTCGTGTTCCGTACCGTCGGCGTGGGTCGGCAGCCCGACGACCAGATGCTTGGGCTGCCATTCCCGTATCAGCTTGGCGATGGCGTTGAATTTCTCATCGTTACTGTTGCCGGTAACCGTCGCCAAAGGATGCGACAAGCCAAGCTCCGCATCGCCCTGCGCCACGCCGATACGCGCCTCGCCGAAATCAAACGCCAAAACCGTCCCTGCCGGCGCTTTATGCATGACCGGCTCCACAGACAAGCGCATCGGGTTGGATACCCAGTTTGGCAAACGCGGCGGCGTAGCGGTGTTCATAAGGCATATCGAACAAAATATGTTCATCCGCCTTAACCGTCAGCCAAACGTTGTCCGCCAGCTCGCGTTCAAGCTGTCCTTTGCTCCAGCTCGAATAGCCTATGCTGATCAAAATCTTATCCACCGCGCCCTGACGCGATAAGTTTTCAATCACATCGCGCGAAGAAGTCAGGGCGATGTCGTCTGAAACAATCATACTGTTTTGCCAGTTGCCCACGGGCGTATGCACGACATAACCGCGGTCAATCTGTACCGGCCCGCCCATCATGACGTGTTCGTGCTGCATCCGCAAAGGGATATTGCGGTCGGTCGCCGCAAAAATCATATCCATCGTAATCGGCGACGGTTTGTTGATGATGATGCCCAACGCGCCCTCTTCGTTGTGTTCGCACACATAAATCACCGAATTTTCAAAAAACGGATCATCCATATCGGGCATGGCAATCAAGAAATGGTCGGTTAGGTTCATATCGCTCGTCTTTTATTTGGTCGGCACAGGCGCATCCACGACACACGCACCGTAAATCTGTTTGCCTTCCGCACCGGCAATTTGCTGCACATCCGCTTTAGCACTGCTAAAACACGACACCGCGCTCAAAGAGTTCTTCGGCGAACCCTGAACAATTTTGTCGCTGTAAATCAAATACGCAAACGCCTTACGCTTAGGATCGTAATAACGGATAATCTGCTGGCTCTTAAACGCCAAACTCGCGCTGCGCTTAAACACCTCCCGCGGCTTGGCGACGACTTGCTCGTTGTAACGGATAACCTCCGCCGTCTGCACGCACGACACGGAAGCATCGCTTGCGTCTTCCTCCAAGTTCACCGTCTCTTTCAAACCGCCTTTTTTCGCATAAGAAATATAACAGGCAACCCCTTGCACATCAGGATCGTCAAACCCCTCAACTTCAATACGGTCATTTTTCCCCAGCATATGAAAAACCGTGCTGGCACGTCCGATTTTGTCGGTATCGTTACCGCAGGAAGCAAGAAGCAGGGCGCAAAGCGCAGGCAGAATGATTTTATTCATGTAAATAAGAAACCTTTGAGGGTTGAAAATAAAGAAGCTAACACCGTAGCTCCTACTATATAAGACCGCTTGTTCAGATTGCAAGCATCGGAAAGACCCAAATACCCAATTGAATCCCATCACCGACTGCAAGCCTTCTCAAAACAAACCCTATCCCCTTCATTCCTTAGTCCATTCAAGGCTCAAAAAGAAAACTCTGGATTGATCTCCAAGATCGTCAAGTTTACCGTCTGAGCTTTGACTGCAAACAAAAAGGTCGTCTGAAAACATATTTTCAGACGACCTTTTTTAAAGTGCTGTTTCTTGATTCAACCTACTGCCCTGAAACCGTAGAAGTTGTTCTGAACTTCACTTTCAGACGACCTTTCTGCCTTTATTCTTTGCGCGGCGGCCAATAAACGTCTTCTTTTTTGACGATACCGCGTTTGAGAATATCGGCAGCAAGAGCAGCAGTATCAGGCGGATTTTGGTAGAACGCTGCGTCTTCTTTGCTCATTGCGGAGTAGATGCCTTTCCAATGGGTTTTGGCGGGTGGCAGCGGTAAAACCTCGTCTAGTTTTGGGAAAGTGTAAAAAAGGTTGCCACTTCTGGTACCAGTACCTAAAAGGGCTTTATGCAATTCAGCGTAGGCTGCTTCACGAATAGGATCAGCAGGGGTTGCAGCAAATTTATCCATAAGCTCCTTATTTTTGGCATAAATCATTGTCAAACCTAAAGCTGCATTACCTCCACCTTCACCACCTTGACGTACTGCTTTGTGCATCAACAATAACGACTCTTTCAGTTTGCCGTAGCGAATCTCCTTAATCATAGATAATTCCGTCATAGCAGCAGAGAACCCCTGTCTAGCTGCGCAATCAAGCAACAGTTCACGCGTGTTGTAATCTTTGAATCGTTTATTGTAAATCCGCGCCAACTCATATTGCGCCAGTGGCACGCCCAAATCCACCGCCTTTTGCAAATAGGCAAGACCAAGTTGCGGATTACGACGATAACCTGCATTGCCTTCATACAACGCGTCAAACAGCCAGTAGTTTGCCATTGCCCAATTTTTATCTAACCCATAATGCAGCCATTTTCGGGCGCGGTTGTGCAAGGGGTTGTACATAATGCCGGTAGAACCTTGTACATGGGTGTAGAGCAGGTACAGGTTGTTAATCGCCTGATAATGCCCCTTTGATGCCGCCGCTTCGTACAAGACGATCATGTCTTGAAATTCCTGTTTGTTCATACGCCAGTCTTTGGCATCAAGCAGAGTGGCGGCACGATACCAAAGATGGGATTCGGCATCGGGTGGGGACGGCGGCGTCCAAGTCGCACAGGTGTATTGGGTACGCTTAGGATCAAAGTTTTTGGGAGTTGGGTGATTCTGGGTGTAATCTTTATTGGGCATGGTAGCTCCTTGAAAGTTGCAGGCATTCAGGCAAAAAAAACTTAGTAGTAAAATCAATTTGTTCATAATTACGCCTTTCTAGAACCTGTCACGCTACGCTCGTCTGAAAACGGAACAGCATGACCAGTAATCACATCATTACTTGCCACCATTTCTTGATTCCTTCCAGCTAACCATTTAAATTTTTGAAAATATTGATCCATTAATTTATGTTTCTCAGGCTGCTCAAATTTTCCACCACTGTACCGCTTAAACAAAGTCGTACGAAACTGGTAAGCTATCTCCTCATCATCACAAAGCAGGTTCAGTTCAGAATCCACAGTCATACTGCGAAAATTTAAATTTGCCGAACCAAGAGTAAAAAAGTCGTCGTCGATAACCATTAATTTGGCATGAATGTAGATATCCTGTGGTTCCCCGTCAACTTGAGTTTTTAAATTACAGAATACTGTTTCAATTCCGTTTTTTTTAAGCTCTTCGTAAGTATGTTTCATTTCTGCACCATTCAAAGCACCTTTCATGGTTATGTGATAATTTCCATCTTTATCCTGACGATAAAGCTCATTATCCCCGTTTTTTCCTTGCCCCACTTGGTCACTGACACCCAGCTCGTTCGCCATTTGATGCGTACGGAACATCATTTCTGTTTTTTCCGGCTGGGAAGTAAAGGCAAAAACATACAGCATTGGTTTGCTCTCGCTATTTAACTCGCCTAACTTTTCTAGATATTTTTTGTAATACTGCTTTACCTCTTTCACCCATGAAGCATATTGAAAATATTGATTGACAATTAGCACATAGCGACGCGGATTCTCTGCAACCTGAAAATAAGCACGACGGATTTCCAGTTCTTTATCGCCATTCACTTTTTTGTCAGGTCGAGTACGGACTAGCTGAACGGAAGAACCATTAGAGTCGCAATATTCACTCATTATTTTTTCCATGTCCGGCTTTTTTCGACTTTCAGTAATTTTTTCATACCCTTTGCGAATATAATTTTTTTGGCAATTATCATCCCATGATTCGCAAAAGTTGGCATTTAAATCTATCAGTGCAGAACCTTTAATACCAATTGAAAAATCATGCCAAGGCCCTAGCCCAGCCTCTCGAAGCGGCTCATCATGGCGCATTTCTACCGTATCCCAATAAGCAGTCAGACTATTGTGCCCCATTACATAGCCATGTGCTTGTTCTGTTCCATAATCCACTAAAAGGGATTTTTGGTGATCACTAGGAAAATTCAGGCTAAAACTCTCCCCAAAACTTCTAGGATCCTCATTTTTCAACACTAAATTATTTAGATTACTGATTTCACGGAACACCAATTCAATATTTGGATAATCCCCTCTCTCGATTTTTTCAAACCATTCTCGAGAATATGCCGTAGCCTCAGGACTCCAAGCTCGGCTACCGGTTTTATCATTACTTCCATTCTCCCGGCTTATTGTTTTTTTTGTTTTTTTTGCTCCATTTTCAAGCGTTATCTCATGCCTAATAAACGCCTCTTTTCTAGAAGCAAAAGGAATACAACTAGCTGGCAATCCGGGGGCATTTTCCATCACTCCGTTACCTGATTTGGTGTACCAAAGCAGCAAGCGAATTTTCATCTCCTTGTGATTAGTTGCCGCTTCTATCAAATGATGACCATAGCTATCAGTTTCCTTCCATTTCCAATTACCGCCTTCTCGAACAATCGGCATTGCCGGATCAAATCCCCAACATACAATGTCTATTGATTTTGTGGCTTTTTTAATGGATTCTGCAATTGCAGCAAAACCTCCTGCCCACTGAAATACGGTGTTAACTTATTGCCGTTACGTTGTTTGTAATTTGAGTTATCCAAGTACCAGCGTGAAGAGAGTACTGCTGCACCCGCCTTGGTACAAGTAACTTGCTGTATATTTTCATTATTAGAATTTGGCATTTTCAATTCCTTAATCGATTTGCTTTTTTATCAGATTGTTTAAAGTAACGGATAAGGGACGTATCCTTGTTTGTGGTTTCTTCGTGCTCAACATGCCGATAACCTAAAGCAGTCAGATTTTGAGCAAGTTGTTTCTTCACATTTTTTTCTTGCTGTTTATCAGGCGGAGTAATGTCAAATACGGCACCGTTGCTCAACTCCACTTTATATTTAGACTTATCATCATGTTCATACTCTATCGCACCTAAATCATCGGTCAGACCTTCTTTTAGTAGCGCCCCATCCTTATAGAGTTTGTAAGGCTCGTTAGTGTAAACAAACCCATGACCGTGTGGTTTGGATGAAAGTACAAATCTGCCTTGTTTTAATGTTTTGGCAATGGTTTTCACCTGTTCCAATTGAAGACTGCTTGGCCCTGTCACCTCCAACGGCGCTTTCACCCTAACCAGTTTCGGACTGCCTATCTCAATTTCCCCATTCGAGAATTTGATGTATGCGCCTTTACAGGTAATTAAAACTTCCTCTTGCGCTGCAATATTTACTCTGCCTGAA
>CAKMQH010000284.1 GCA_927911515.1 uncultured Neisseria sp. | reverse complement strand
AGTTTTGCGGGTTCCAGAGGTAGACGGGATTGAGGGACATGGGTTTGCCTTTCTTTCGGTGGTTTTAAAAGCGGGGGTCGGGCGGGGGATGCGGAAAGCGGGCGAAAGCCCGCCCCTTCAATGCTTATTTACCACACAAGGGGCTTAGGAAGCAAAGGCGGTTGGAAAGCAGGTTTTGCAGTAGGTTGGGCATTGATGCCCGACAAAATGGAACACAAACGGGAATGCGTCGGGCATGAATGCCCGACCTACGGGGCTGGTTTTGTTTTCAGGCTGCTTTGATGTCGTCTGAAAGGCCAAAGTAACTTGGGTCGAGACCCGACACCCGTGCAATCCGCCAATATTGGGTTTGCAACCCAAGCTGTCCTCTGCGCTTTCAGACGGTCTTTGAGGCCGTCTGAAAAATGGGGTTTCGGCGGGCGGGTGTGTTGTGTGAAAAGGCCGTCTGAAAATGCCGTTTTGCGGTTTTCAGACGGCCTCTGCCGTTGGTTATGGGGTTCAGCGCACGATGCCGCGTGTGGAGGCGGCGAAGAAGTCGCGGAAGACGGCCAGTTCGGGGCGGGTTTCGGCGCGGGCGAGGATGTCGGCTTTGGCTTCTTCGTAGGGGATGTCGCGCAGGTAGATGGTTTTGTAGGCTTCTTTGACGTTGGCGATTTGTTCGGCGGTGAAGCCGTTGCGGCGCATGCCTTCGCTGTTGATGCCTGCGGGTTCGGCGCGGTAGCCTGCCGCCATGAAGTACGGCGGTACGTCTTTGTGTACGCCTGCGGCGAAGGCGGTCATGGCGTAGTCGCCGATTTGGCAGAACTGGAACACCAGCGTGTAGCCGCCCAAGACGACGTAGTCGCCGATGGTAACGTGTCCGGCGAGCGAGGCGTTGTTGGCGAAGATGGTGTGGTTGCCGATGACGCAGTCGTGTGCGAGGTGGCAGTACGCCATAATCCAGTTGTCGTCGCCGATGCGGGTTTCGCCGATGCCGGTTACCGTACCGAGGTTGAAGGTGGTGAATTCGCGGATGGTGTTGCCGTTGCCGATAATCAGTTTGGTCGGCTCGTCGCGGTATTTTTTGTCCTGCGGAATTTCGCCGAGGCTGGCAAATTGGAAAATGCGGTTGTTTTCGCCGATGGTGGTGTGGCCGTTGATGACGGTATGCGGGCCGATTTCGGTGTTCGCGCCGATTTGGACGTTGGGACCGATGACGGTGTACGCGCCGACTTTGACGCTGGAGTCGAGTTCGGCTTTGGGGTCAATGACGGCGGTCGGGTGGATGAGGGTCATGTTTTTCCTTTCCTGTCGTGTTGCCGCGAAGATGCGCGACGGCAACAGGTCTCTGAAAACTTTCAGACGACCTTTTTCTGAACACTCAAACCACGCGTTTGGCACACATGATGATGGCTTCGACGGCGACTTGTCCGTCCACTTTGGCGACGGCGCTGAATTTGCCGATGCCGCGTTTGTTGGTCAGCAGCTCGACTTCGAAAACGAGTTGGTCGCCGGGGATGACTTGGCGTTTGAAGCGGGCTTCGTCTATGCCGGCGAAGAAGAAGAATTCGTTTTCTTTGCGGCCGCCTTCGCTGAGGATGGCGAGTGTACCGCAGGCTTGCGCCATGGCTTCGATGATGAGTACGCCGGGCATGACGGGCAGGTCGGGGAAATGGCCTTGGAACTGCGGCTCGTTCATGGTGACGTTTTTAATCGCGGTCAGGGTTTTCATGGACTCGAAGGCGGTAATGCGGTCGAGTTGCAAAAACGGGTAGCGGTGGGGAATGAGTTTTTGGATGTCTTTGGCTTCGATGGGGAGTTGTACGTCCATGTTCGTCGTATTCCTTGGTATTTCGGGTTGGCTGGGCGGTTTCATCGCGGGCGTGCTTTAAAACGTTGGGCTTTCTCGCTTTGTTTGATCCTAAAGCGCATCCGCCATGCAAACCGATTGTGGGATTATTCGTCTTTTTCGCTGTCGCTCAGACGGTTTTCCAATGTTTTGAGGCGTTTGTTCATTTCACTCAGGCGGTGGATGTAAACGGCGTTGCGCGCCCATTCTTTATGGGTGGACATCGGGAAGATACCGGCAAGGTGTTTGCCGCTTTCGGTAATGCTGTGGGTGACGGACGTGCCGCCGCCGATGGTGGTTTTGTCGGCGATTTCGATGTGTCCGACCGTACCGACGCCGCCGCCGATGATGCAGTAGCTGCCGATGGTAACGCTGCCGGAAATGCCGGTTTTGGCGGCGATGACGGTGTGCGAACCGATTTTGCAGTTGTGTCCGATTTGGACTTGGTTGTCGATTTTGGTGCCGTTGCCGACGGTGGTGTCGCTCATCGCGCCGCGGTCAATGTTGGTGTTCGAGCCGATTTCTACGTCGTCGCCCAGCGTTACCGCGCCGGTTTGCGGGATTTTAAACCATGAATCACCGGCGAAGGCGAGTCCGAAACCGTCTGCGCCGATGACTGCGCCGCTGTGGATTTCGACGCGGTTGCCCAGTGTGCAGCCGTAATAAACGACGGCGTTGGGATGCAGGACGACTTCGTCGCCCAGTTTGCAGTCGTGTTGGACAACGGCGTTTGCCAAGATGCGGCAGCCTTCGCCGAGTACGGTGTTCGCGCCGATGTAGGCGTTCGCGCCGATTTCGCAGCTTGCGGGAACGGTCGCGCTCTCTTCGACGACGGCGGTCGGATGGATGGCGCCGCACGCTTTGACGATGGGTGAAAACAGGCGGGCGACTTTGGCGAATAGAGATAGGGATCGTCGGCGACAATCAGGTTGCGCCCTTCAAATTCGTCCACTGCTTTGGCAGAAACGATGACCGCACCCGCGCTGCTGTCGTGGACTTCGGCTTTGTATTTCGGATTGGCGAGGAAGCTGATGTGTTCTGCCTGCGCGTCTGCGAGCGGGCGCACGGCGGCGACGGAAATGTCCTTGCCGCGCCATTCGCCGCCAAGCTGCGCTGTGATTTGGGACAGGGTGTAGGTTTTTGAAGTCATGATGTTTCGTAAGCTTTGAGATGAGGTCGTCTGAAAAGGGACGGCGGGAGCAGTCGGACAGAACGGTTTGCTTAAAACGTATGCCGGCAGGAGTGATAAGACAGGTAATTATATCGTTTATTGGATTTTCAGACGACCCTTCGCTTGAAAGAGGTCGTCTGAAAACAGGTTTGTCGTATCTCGTTCAGCCTTCCGATTAACGTGTATTCAAGGCTTTAATCACGCTGTCAGTGATGTCGTAACGCGCATTGACGTAAATCACGTCCTGCAAAATCACATCGTAACCTTCGCGTTTGGCAAGATCGACGATGATGCGGTTGGCGTTTTGCTGGAGGGCGGCAAATTCTTCGTTGCGGCGCAGGTTGTAGTCTTCTGCCAGCTCCGCCTGTTTCTTGCGGAACTGCTGAACCAACTCGCCCCAGCGTTTTGCCGCAGCTTCACGCTCTTTGCCCTGCAATTTGCCTTCGGTCAGGGATTTTTCGAGCTTTTCACCTTCTTGCTGCAATTTCTGCAAAGCGTCCTGACGGCCGCGGAATTCTTTTTCCAAGGTCGTCTGAATGCGTTGCGCCTGCTTGGACTCAAGATAAACGCGCTCGGTATTGATAAAGCCGATCTTCTGAACGGCTTCCGCCGCCACAGCTTGGTTCATCAACCCGAAGCCCAATAAAGCCGCGCCGCCGAGGCGGAAGGCGTTGGCAATGATGTTCATCTGGATTTCCTTGATTTTGTATCCCGCCCATCAGCGGGATGACGGTTTGTTTTTTAAAAAGAGGCAGAACGCCCTGCCCCTTTTCCTTCAGGTCGTCTGAAAACGTTTATCTACATAGGGATTTCGGTTTTCAGACGACCTTTTTCTGCCTACGTCAGAAAGTGGTACCCAATTGGAACTGGAAGCGTTGGATTTCGTCGCTGTCTTTTTTCTTCAGCGGGTAGGCGTAGCTGAACTTCATCGGACCCAGCGGCGAGAGCCAGGTTACTGCCGCACCGGCGGAGTAGCGCAACTCTTCCTTGAAGGTCGATTTGTGGGTCTTGCCTAAGCCGTATGGGTTTTGCGCGGCATTGTTGGTGTAGTAGGTATTGCTGCTGCTGTCGTTATACGTTTTACCGTCCCATACGCTGCCCGCGTCGGCAAAGAGGCTCAGACGGACGGAGCGGGAATCTTTGATGCCCGGCATCGGGAACAGCAACTCGGCGGAAACGTTGGCTTTTTTGTTGCCGCCGTAGCTGATTTTCTCGCCGTATTCGTCATAAACTTTCGGACCCAGCGTACCGCTCTCGTAACCGCGCACGGAGCCTAAGCCGCCGCCGTAGAAGTTTTCAAAGAACGGCATGGTTTTGGTTTTGCCGTAGCCGTTGCCGACGCCGACTTCGCCGCCGAGCATCAGGGTAAAGTCTTTGGTCAGCGGGAAGAACCAAGTTTGGTTGTGGGTCAGCGTGTAGTATTGCAGGTCGCTGCCTGGCAGGGCGATTTCACCGTTGATGCCGGTCATGTAACCGCGGGTCGGCCACAAGGCGCTGTCGGTTTTATTGCGTCCCCAGCCGATCGTACCTTTGTACAGCCAGCCTTTGAAGCTGCCCACACCGTCCGTGCCTTTACCGTATTGGTTGATAAAGTCGGCATAACGTTTAGGCGCGCCTTTGTAGGTATTCACGGTCAGGTGTTCCGCCGCCAGACCCAAATTGACGCGGTCGTATTCGGTAACGGGGATGCCCATGCGCACGCCGCCGCCTGCGGTGGTGGTTTTATATTGTTTCGCGCTGGAAGAGGCTTTACGCGGGTCGTAAGACTTGCCGTAAATATCGTAACCGAGGCTCACGCCGTCGGGTGTGAAATACGGATCGGTAAACGACAGCGAGCCGTTCAGCGTGGTTTTGCTTCGTGAAGCGCGCAGGGAAACGGATTTACCCGTACCGAACAGGTTGTCTTGGGAAACGCCCACAGACATGACCAAGCCGGTATCCTGAACCCAGCCCGCGCTCATATCCAACGAACCGGTAGAACGCTCGTTCACGCTCATGTTCAAATCGACTTGGTCGGGCGTATTGGCAACCGGCACGGCATCGAATTGTACGTTGTCGAAGTAGCCCAGCAACTCGACGCGCTCTTTGGAACGTTGCAGCTTGGACGTGTCGTAAGGCGCGGATTCCATTTGGCGCAATTCGCGGCGCACGACTTCGTCGCGGGTTTTTGTTGTTGCCGGTGATGTTGATTTCGTTCACATAGATTTTGCGGCCGGGTTCGACGTTCAGGACGAAATCGACAGTTTGGGTCTCGGCATTGGGAACAGGCTGAACATTGACTTCGCTGAACGCGTAGCCTGCCGTACCCATACGGTTTTGGATGGATTCGAGCGATTTGACCATTTGGGCGCGTTCGTACCATTTGCCCTTTTTCATGGTCAGCAGTTTTTGCAGCTCTTCTTTCGGCACTTCGCGGGTGTCGCCTTCTATGCGCACGTCGCCCCAACGGAAGCGTTCGCCCTCGTCAACCGTGATTTTGACGGTTTGCTTGGTTTTGTCTTCGTTAGTCTGGATGTCGGTATCCAGAATGCGGAAATTGAAGTAGCCGTTGTTTTGGTAGAACTCGCTGACGCGCTCCATGTCTTGCGAGAATTTTTGCTCGTTAAACTGGTTGCTCTTGGTCAGCCAAGTCCACATGCCGCCTTCGCTCAAAGACATTTGTTTCATGAGCTTGCGGTCGGAATAGACTTTGTTGCCTTCAAATTCGATGTCGGTAATCTTGGTGGTTTTACCCTCATCGATGGCGATGTCGATGGAAACGCGGTTACGCGCGAGTTTGGTGACGGTCGGCGTGATTTGGACCGACTGTTTGCCGCGGCTTTTGTATTCTTCCTTCAGGCTGGCGACAGACTGGCTCAGCGTGGCAGGATTGAAGTATTGGGATTGCGCCAAACCGAAGGATTCAAGGTTTTTCTTGATCACATCGTTTTGCAGCATTTTCGCGCCGGTGATGTTCAGCGTGCTGATGGTCGGGCGTTCGATAACGGTCAGCAAGACCTGATTGCCCATGGTCTCTACGCGGACATCGTCAAAAAAACCGGTCGCATACAGAGTTTTGATGATTTCTTCGCTGCGTGCGTCGCTGAATTGGTCGCCGACTTTGACGGGCAGGTAGTTGAAGACCGTACTCGGCTCGGTGCGCTGCAAACCTTCGACGCGGATGTCTTGAATGGTGAAGTCGGCAAATGCCAAAGGCGACATGCCCAATACCATCAAAGCAGAAGCAATCTGTTTCAATTTCATAAAATTATCCAAACAAACGGTTGATGTCATTAAAGAAAGCCAGTGCCATCATGAACAGCATGGCAGCCAGTCCGAGGCGTAGGCCGATTGCCTGTATGCGCTCGCTCAAGGGCTTTCCGCGTATCCATTCGGCAGTGTAGAACACCAAATGCCCGCCGTCCAATACGGGAATGGGCAACAAGTTCAACACGCCTAAACTAATGCTGACCAATGCGAGAAATTCCAAATAGCTTTGAAACCCCAGCTGTGCCGTTTTTCCGGCGACGTCGGCAATGGTCAGCGGACCTGAAATATGGTTCAGGGAGGCATTGCCTGTAATCAGTTTTCCGAAGAATTTTACCGTCATCCATGCGTTGTTGACGGTTTTGTCCCAGCCCATCGCAAATGCTTCTGCGACAGACGGCTTATATTCGCGCTTGATTTCTTTTGTCCACGCTTCGTCGCTCTGAGGACCGAAGCCTACCCTGCCGACCAGTGTCTTGTCGGGTTGTTGGATGCTGTCGGGACGGATGGTCGTCTGAAAGGTTTGACCGTCGCGCTCGTAGCTCAATGCGATTTTCTTACCCGGGCTTTGGCGTACGATTTCTTCCCATTGCTGCCAAGACTCAATGTTTTGTCCGTCGGCACTGATCAGCTTGTCGCCTTTTTTCAAACCGGCTTTTTCAGCCGGGCTGTTTTCTTTCATTTCGCCGACACGGGTGGTGATTTTAAAAGGCGACAACCCGATATAGCCTTGGTTTTTCGCAATTTTACCTGCTTCGGGCGTGCCTGCGGCATCGATAATCCTCATGGTTTCTTGTCCCGAGGTCGTCTGAACGGCAACATTTACCTTGCCTGACTCGATGTTCAACACGATTTCTTGCTGGGCTTTTTCCCACTCGCCGACGTAACGCCGTTAACCGAAATAATTTTGTCTCCGGGCTGAAAACCTGCTTTTGAGGCAATGGTATTTTGCTTGACCATGCCGATATACGGGCGGATTTCGGTAACGCCGAAGGAAAAACTCAAGCCGTAAAGCAGAACCGCCAGCGCGAGATTAGTCAGCGGGCCTGCGGCGACGATGGCAATGCGTTTGGCGGGATGCTGTTTGTCGAATGCGTAAGGCAGGTCTGCCTGCGCCACTTCACCCTCGCGCGTATCGACCATTTTGACATAGCCGCCCAAGGGGATGGGCGCCAAACACCATTCGGTGTCGCCGCGCTTTCTGCTGAAAAACGGTTTGCCGAAGCCGACGGAAAAGCGCACAACCTTGACGCCGCACAATCTGGCAACGATGTAGTGTCCGAACTCGTGCAGGCTGACCAAAATCAGGATGGCAAAAATAAAAGCTAGAAGGGTTTGCAAAAGAATCTCTCTGGTTGGGTATGGGTTGACGTTGTCGATGTTTCAGACGACGTATCAAGGTAGGGGTCGTCTGAAAAACATTCGCAATGTGTAGAAAATATTATTGGCGTTATTTTGCCGATTATAAAGTCAGTCTGCCGTTTTGTCCGCCACACATGACGGATGGGCGGGTTTTCAGACGACCTGTCATTTTTTATCGTTACGGCACGGTTTATCCCAATGCGGCGATAAATTCCTGCGCCTGTCTGCGGGTAACAGCGTCTTGCGCCAGCAGGTTTTCGATGTTGCCGAGGTCGTCTGAAAAGTCTTGTGCGAGACAATGGGCAACGGTTTTGGCAATGTCGGTAAACTTAATCTGTCCGTCTAAGAAGGCGGCGACAGCGGCTTCGTTGGCGGCGTTCAATACGCAGGGCGCTGCTCCGCCCGCGTTCATGGCTTCATAGGCGAGCTTCAGGCAGGGGAAGCGGTCAAAGTCGGGCTTTTGGAAGGTCAACGCAGACAATGCGTCGAAATCCAGGTCGCCGACACCCGAATCGATGCGTTCCGGCAAACCCAAACAATAAGCGATGGGCGTACGCATATCGGGATTACCCAGTTGCGCCAACACGGAGCCGTCGCGGTAGCGCACCATGCTGTGTATCACGGACTGAGGATGAATGACGACTTCGAGTTTATCAGGCGGACAGTTGAACAGCCAATGCGCTTCAATCAGCTCCAAACCTTTGTTCATCATGGTGGCGGAATCGACGGAGATTTTGCGCCCCATGCTCCAATTCGGATGTTTGACCGCTTGGGCGGGCGTAATGCTGTCGAACGTGCCTAAATCGGTCGTCAGAAACGGACCGCCGGAAGCGGTCAGGATAATCGAACGGATGCCGTGTTCGTTCAGACGACCTGTGTAATCGCGCGGCAAAACTTGGAAAATAGCGTTGTGTTCGCTGTCGATGGGTAACACTGCCGCGCCGTTTGCGCGGGCGGTTTCCATAAACAACGCGCCGGAAACTACCAGCGTCTCTTTGTTCGCCAGATAAATGGTTTTTCCTTTTTGCGCCGCCGCCAGCGCGGAAGGCAGCCCCGCCGC
>CAKMQH010000283.1 GCA_927911515.1 uncultured Neisseria sp. | reverse complement strand
GCTTGAGTCATGGTCTCCCACAAATAAAACCACTATTCCGCTTCAAACGGAAGTCCAATCTTTTCGGCGGAAACTGCCCAACAAAACCCAAAAACCGAATCTCATCAATTAGATTTTTATTCACAAGCAATATCAAAGGATATTCCAAACGCAACCTGTCCTTCTTAAACCCTTAAAAAATTATAGTGGGAGACCTTGCAATAACATAGGTTACTAAAATTTTATGCTCAATCTCATTTTCAAAATGCAAAACCTTTCTGATTTTTCCTACTTTTTGCTCAATATTAGGAAGGTTTTAGTCAATTGAAATTTTTTTGGCGCATTTTTATGCGTCAAATTTCGTTAACAGACTATTTTTGCAAAGGTCTCATTTAGGGAATTTCTCATGAGCACCTTCTTCCAACAAACCGCCCAAGCCATGATTACCAAACACATCAACCGTTTCCCCACTATTGAAGTTGGAGCAGGTGATTGATTGGCAGAGACCTTTACAAGCCACTTGATAACATATTAAAACCATATCCCAAGCCTGCCGAAATATGCCATAATAGCCACGCAGCGCGCTTTTGTGCCGCATTCGAAAAGAAAAACCTAACCTACAAGAGAATATCCCATGACTAGCAAAGCCACCATTATCTACACCCATACCGACGAAGCCCCCGCGCTGGCGACCCAATCCCTGCTGCCGATTGTGCAGGCGTTTACCCGCCATGCCGGTATCGAAGTCAAAACCAGCGATATTTCCCTGTCCGGCCGCATTTTGGCGGCGTTCCCCGAACATCTGACCGAAGCGCAGCGCGTACCCGACGCGCTTGCCGAATTGGGCGAATTGGTGAAACAACCCGATGCAAACGTAATCAAACTGCCGAACATCAGCGCATCCGTACCGCAACTGACCGCCGCGATTAAAGAATTGCAGGCAAAAGGCTTTGCCGTCCCTGATTATCCCGCCGACCCGCAAACCGATGAAGAAAAAGCCGTGCGCGAACGTTACGACCGCATCAAAGGCAGCGCGGTCAACCCCGTTTTGCGTGAAGGCAACTCCGACCGCCGCGCGCCGAAAGCGGTGAAAAACTTTGCGAAAAAAAATCCGCACAGCATGGGCGCATGGACGAAAGACTCCAAAACCCACGTTGCCACCATGCAAAGCGGCGACTTTTTCCATAACGAACAATCCGTTACCGTACCTGATGCGACTTCCGTATCCATCGTGTTCACCGATAAACAAGGCAACAAGAAAGAGTTGCGCGAGCCCGTCGCCCTGAAAGCCGGCGAAATTATCGACGCGACCGTGATGAGCAAAAAAGCCCTGCTCGCCTTCCTTGCCGAGCAAGTAAAAGACGCGAAAGTAAAAGGCGTTTTGTTCTCGCTGCACATGAAAGCCACCATGATGAAAGTGTCCGACCCGATTATCTTTGGACACGCCGTCAAAGTATTCTTTGCGCCTGTCTTTGAAAAATTCGGCGACAAACTGGCTGCCGCAGGCGTCAACGTCAACAACGGCTTCGGCAACCTGCTTGCCAATCTGGACAAACTGGATGCGGACACCCGCGCTGCCGTCGAAGCCGAAATCGCCGCTGTTTACGCCGCCAACCCCGATTTGGCGATGGTTGATTCCGACAAAGGCATCACCAACCTGCACGTTCCCAGCGATGTCATCGTCGATGCTTCTATGCCTGCGATGATCCGCAATTCCGGCCGTATGTGGGATAAAGACGGCAAAGCGCAAGACACCAAAGCCGTGATTCCCGACAGCAGCTACGCGGGCGTTTATCAAGCAACCATCGACTTCTGCCGCGAACACGGCGCATTCGATCCGACAACCATGGGTACCGTGCCCAATGTCGGCCTGATGGCGCAGGCGGCCGAAGAATACGGTTCGCACAATAAAACTTTCGAAATCGAAGCCGACGGTCAGGTTCAAGTCATTGATGCGGTGGGTAAAGTCCTGATGCAGCACAACGTTGAGGCAGGCGACATCTGGCGCATGTGCCAAACCAAAGATGCGCCCGTTAAAGACTGGGTACAACTCGCCGTTAACCGCGCCCGTCTGAGCAACACGCCAGCCGTGTTCTGGCTCGACGAAAACCGTCCGCACGATAAAAGCCTGCTCGCCAAAGTCAAAGCCTACCTTGCCGAACTGGATACCAACGGCCTCGACATCCGCGTCCTCGCGCCCGAAGAAGCCGCTAAATTCAGCTTGGGTCGTCTGAAAAACGGCGAAGACACCATTTCCGTAACCGGCAACGTCTTGCGCGATTATCTGACCGACCTGTTCCCGATTTTGGAACTCGGCACCAGCGCGAAAATGCTGTCTATCGTTCCATTGATGAACGGCGGCGGCATGTTTGAAACCGGCGCGGGCGGCTCCGCACCGAAACACGTCCAACAGTTCCTCGAAGAAAACCACTTGCGCTGGGACTCGCTGGGCGAATTTCTCGCACTCGCCGTATCGTTTGAACATCTGGCGCAAAAAACCGGCAACACCAAGGCCCAAGTCCTCGCCGACACGCTGGATGCCGCTACCGAGAAACTGCTGTTGAACGACAAATCGCCCAAACGCAAAGCAGGCGAACTCGACAACCGCGGCAGCCATTTCTACCTCACCCTCTACTGGGCGCAAGAGCTGGCAGCGCAGGATAAAGACGCAGAGTTGAAAGCAGCGTTTGCGCCGTTGGCAGAAACACTGACCGCTGACGAAGCGAAAATCGTTGCCGAGCTTTCCGCCGCACATGGCAAAGCAGCCGACATCGGCGGCTACTACGCCCCCGACGCTGCAAAAGCCACCCAAGCCATGCGTCCGAGCGAAACGTTCAATCAAGCATTGGCAAAGCTGTAAAAGTGTTACAGTAACGCTGTAAACATGAAAGGTCGTCTGAAAACCTGTATGCAAAGGTTTTCAGAGACCTTTTTTAATCTTTCTAAAGTACCAACTTGTCCTTAGTGAATGAACAAAGCTATGAGCCGTAGAGATGAGATGATGATTGACTTCATGCTTTACCCTCTCAGAAATTCTTTTTGAAACTGAGACGGCAACCTTGATTCGAATTTCGTTTATCTATAAGCCTCATACAATATTGTGGCGTTTTTAAACAGTACAAAAACTAAAGACCGTCCGAAAAATCGGGCGGTCTTAGATATTGGTAGGAATCTCAGCATTATTCCTTAGCGTGCTTTCGGTGTAGTCGGTGCAACTGGTTTTCCAGTGAACGAAGCACGTTTTGCGGCTTGAAAGATAGCCAATCGTCTACGATGTTGCATCATTATTTCCTTTCTTTTTCTATTATTTGGATTATTCCCAGTTCTACAAACCGGATGCCCTATCTATACCATTTATTTTTTCAAATAAAACACAGTACAGTTATTGTGAGATGCTATGAGAGACATCATAGATGCTTTAGCCGTTGATGAATAGAGGATTTTTGTAAATTTATGATTTTATTCTTTAATCGGAAAATAAAGACGGACTGACTTGATTGGGTAGAGCCAGTCCGTTTTTATATTATTCCGTCAATAAATTTAATGCTTCCCGATATTTATCAACTGTTTTCTGAATAACATCACTAGGGACTTCCGGCGCAGGGGCTTTCTTGTTCCAACCGCTTTGCTCCAACCAATCTCGAACAAATTGCTTGTCAAAAGACGGCGGATTGGTGCCGACTTGATATTGATCCGCCGGCCAAAAGCGGCTGGAATCGGGCGTCAGCACTTCATCCATCAGGGTTAATGTACCGTTTTCATCCAACCCGAATTCAAACTTGGTATCGCATATGATGATACCGCGTGATTTTGCATATTCTGCGGCTTCCGTATAAAGCTGAATCGCTTTAGCGCGTACCTCAGCCGCCAGCTCTTTACCGATAATGCGTTCGCATTCTTCAAAACTGATATTTTCATCATGATCGCCGACAGCAGCCTTGGTGGACGGAGTAAAAATCACTTCCGGAAGCTGCTGCGCTTCTTTCATCCCTTCGGGAAGTTTGATGCCGCAGACAGAACCGTTTTTTTGATAATCTTTCCAACCGCTGCCCGCCAAATATCCGCGCACAATCGCCTCGACTTTGACAGGTGTCAGTTTCTTGGCGACAACCGCACGTTTCTCAATGGCTTTAGCTTCATGTTCAGGCAACACGTCATAAACCGTATCGCCGGTAAAATGATTGGGCATGATATGCGCCAGTTTTTTAAACCAGAAATTGGAAATCTGCGTCAGAATTTCTCCTTTACACGGAATCGGATTGTCTAAAATTACATCAAATGCAGACAGTCGGTCTGACGCAACCATCAACATGCGCTTGCTGTCAATTTCATATAAATCGCGTACTTTTCCAGAGTAAATTTTTTTCAAGCTGATTTCGGACATTTAGGTTTTTCCCTTCACTGACTTGGTTTAAACAGGATTCCGTTATTTTATCCGAATTTGGATTTTGCGGTCAGATTGTTTACAAAATAGGTCGTCTGAAAACGTTTTGCACGGATGCAGACGCTTTCAGACGACCTTATCAAGCCTAAGTCTAACTACTAATCAGAGATTAGATGTTAGGAACTTGGGTTTGTTGTTGGATGCTGTTTACAGCTGACAGAGAGTAGTAATCACCATGACCGGTTACTTCGTAAGTGCTGCCATCGGCAAACTTGAAGTTTTCGATTTTGTGGTTGTTACCGGAGAACCAGTCGTCAATTGTAACAGAATCGTTATTACCAACAGATACGGTCAGGTTGTTGCCTGATTTGCTCAACAATACGTCAGAAGCAGAAATACCTTTGCCGAATTGCAGGGTATCGTTACCGCTTTCGTCTTGGATGGTATCGCGGCCGTAACCTTTGTCGAAGAAGTAAGTGTCGTTACCGGTACCGCCGATCAGAACATCGTTGCCGATGCCGCCGTCGAGGTAGTCGTTACCGTCTTTACCAACCAGACAGTCATCGCCTGCCAAGCCGTACAAGTGGTTGTCGCCTGAGTTACCGTTGATGTCGTTGTTCAAAGCGTTACCGGTACCGTTGAGGTTGCCGGAACCTTGCAAGAACAGGTGTTCAACGTTGTCAGTCAGGGTGTAGTCGATTACGCTGCGAACGGTATCGATACCGCCATTAGCATTACCGTATTCGATAACTTGGTCACCTTTGTGGTCAACAAAGTAAACGTCGTTACCGTCGCCACCGCGCATGATGTCAGCGTCAGCACCACCGTTCAGGTAGTCATTGCCGTCACCGCCTTGCAGGTAGTCTTTACCGCCTTGACCGTACAGGGAGTCACCGCTGTTGTCACCTTGCAGGGTGTCATTACCGTCACCACCGTAAATCACGTCAGCGCCGTCGCCGCCGTAAATTACATCGTTAGTGCTGCTACCATAAATGGTATCTTTTTTTATCAGTACCTACGGTTTTGGTCATACCGTCTTTACCTATGGTTGAACCATCAACATGGATGATGTTACCCGGATTTTTGTCGTCCTGACCGTAAGTATTTTGTTGGTTTTGGTCGTCAACGCAATCTTTGCAGTCTTTGTCGTTAGGTTTAGGCTGCGGTTTTGGTTGTGGTTTAGGCTGCGGCTGAGGTTGTGGCTGAGGCTTAGGTTGTGGTTGAGGTTGTGGTTTTTGAGGCTCTACCGGTGGGCAGTACGGATCAACATTTTTCGGAGGAACCGGTTTTGGAGCTGGTTTAGGGTAATAAGGTTTACCCGGATTGCAATCAAACTTGATTACCACGCATTTGTAAGCAACTTTTGGAGGTGGGCAGTATGCACCATGACCGATTTTGCCATGATGTACTTTAATGCCGTGGGAAGAGCCGTAGTTATGGAAACTACCTTTGTAACCGAAGCCGCCATGGCTCGGAGGGCAGTAAGGATTGTACGGTTTCACCGGAGGGCAGTATGCGTTGAAGTGGCCTTTGGAAGAGTAGCCGCCATAATGATAAGTCATAATAAATCACTCCCAGAATATAATTAAGAAGCATAGGCCTTTTGACAAAAATACAGACCAGCCAAACTGCCTACATTGTTATTTTAGTGATATTTCGCAGAAAACCTACATTCTCATCACCAACGGTATAAATTTGGGATAACTGGAAACTAATTTTTCCATGAGAATGAACAATATTACATTGGAAACTACCTTTATTATTTCCTCAAAAATGCAATATTATGATTATTTTAACCAAATGAAAAAACAATACGCAATTGAAATATTATTCATATATTTCAATGGTTTTTTAAAAATTGCTAGTTTTTACTCAATTCTGCTTGGTTTTAATTCAATTGGAAATTTTCCTTCCTTCCTTACCTATCAATACTTTATCGTTTTACCAGCCATTTTGACATCTGAATATAATTTAAATATTTTTACACTTAAATTTTATCTTTACAAATCAAACAGATAAATCAGAAAACTATACCAATCTTGATTAATAAACAATAATTCGTTGCAAAATGACAAAAGGGTCGTCTGAAACTGCATATTTTCAGACGACCCTTCGGGTACAACTCATCTCCATTGGCTACAAATCCAGATCAAAATTGCACCCGTTGCGCATTGGAAATTTCACGTTCGTTCTCAATACTAAAATTTGCCCGCACATACTGCCCGAAAAGTTTCGCCGTCATACTTTGCGGGAAACGTCTCAACGTGGCATTGTAAGTACGGACCGCCTGAATATAGTTATTCCTTGCTTGATTAATCCGGTTTTCCGTCTCTTCAAGGCGGGCACTCAGGCGCTGATAATCCAAGCTTTCCGCCAAAAGCGGATACTGGTCTGACATCAGCGTCATTTGCGCCAAGATTCCGCTCAACTCCCCCTGAGCCTCCTGAAAACGCTTCAACTTCGCCGGATTGGCAGCTTCTTCCAAATTCAGATTCATACGGGCAGCCCGACTTTGAACGTCAGACAACCTGAACAAAATATCCTCTTCAGAAGAGGCATGTACCTTAACGATATTCGACAAATCGGATACCAATGCCGAACGCTGACCGTATTGCTTCATCACTTCCGTCCAAGCATGTTTGATAACCTGCGCTTGAGCATACATCACATAATAGCTACGTCCGACAATACCTATCACCAACACTACCAATACTATCGTCCACCATTTTTTCCACATCAACCACATACTCCGTGAATATACTCAAAATCTCTTACGTTATTCATTTTTCAGACGACCCCAATCTTCATAAGAGGTCGTCTGAAAACCACCAAACAGTATATCGCTAAGCTGTCCTTACCTAGATAAAAATCAAACAAACAAAATTATTTTCAGATAATCGGTATCCCCAAGCAGTTTGCACTATAATATATCAGGCATTGACAGATTCCGTACTGCATCAGACTTTTATCAGCCCCCCAGCAAAAATCAGCATAAATTCAGACTCAAACCCACTTTCTATCTTCTTCAGGAACAAGCTTGGGTCGTCTGAAAATAGAAAAAGCGAAAACATCCTGCCCTTAATTTGCAAAAGGTCTATTTCACAAAACGGTCTTATAGGCGTTTTAAACATCTGCTAAAACTGCCTTCCAATCTGCTTTGTCTTGAATGTAATGTTCTGCGTTCCCAAATATTTATTCGGACACACACCCAAATCATTCCAATTGCCGTCCTTTTGATTCGGCAATACCGTTTTAAAACTTTCAAACGAGGAGACACCATATGCGAACTCTATAACCGGTTCAAAAGGACAATTGGCACGCTGCTTCCGCGACCGCCTGCCAGATAATTGGGAACTGATTGCCACTGATTCGGCATCCTTGGATATTACCGATACTGAAGCCGTTCGCAATATGGTTCAAAGCTTCCAACCCGACGCCATAGTCAACGCAGCTGCCTTTACCGCAGTTGATAAAGCAGAAACCGATGCCGGTATCGCATTTGCCGTCAACGCCACCGCCGTCCACAACCTCGCCTCCGCCGCCCGCGCCTGCCAAGCCCGCTTTATCCATATATCTACGGACTATGTGTTCGACGGCACAAACAAGACTCCATACAAAGAGCAAAACTATACAAACCCGCAAAGCGTGTATGGTCGCACCAAAGTCGCAGGCGAACTGCTCGCCTTGGCAGCCAATCCGGACAGCACCATCATCCGTACCTCATGGTTATTCAGCGAATACTGCAACAATTTTGTCAAAACCATGCTCCGACTGGCAGGAGAGAGGGACAGCCTCTCTATCGTTCATGACCAAACTGGCTGCCCTACCTATGCCGGCGATCTCGCCCAAGCCATCATTACATTGCTGCAACGACCCGTCGCTCCACGGGGTATTTATCACTATGGCGGCAACAAATCGGTAACATGGTATGAATTTGCCCAAGCCATTTTTCAAACGGCTCAACAACACGACCCACAGTTCAAAATTCCGCAACTGAACGCCATCACGACCGACCAATACCCCCTACCCGCCCCACGTCCTGCTTACAGCATTATGGACTGTCAAAAAATTGAAAACGAATGCGGCATCAAGGCATCCGATTGGCAAAAAGCTTTAAATGAAATCATCGGCAAGCTGGATCACTAATCAGCACCATCTACCGTATAAAACAAAAGACCGCAACAAACGAAGCGGTCTTTTGTTTTACTCAGGATATACCGGCAATCAAACGAAATATAGTGGATTAAATTTATAGTGGATTAAATTTAAACCAGTACGGCGTTGCCTCGCCTTGCCGTACTGGTTTAAAGTTAATCCACTATATCATATCGCCACCATCAACGCTTTCTCACAAGGTCGTCTGAAAATTCAGACGACCTATTCAGTCGATAACGCCCAATTCCTGCAATCCCCGCAACACCCCATCCTCATCCACGCTCGGACATACAAATTTTGCCACAGCCTTTGCCTCAGCCTCACCATTGCCCATTGCCACGCCAAAACCGACAGCAGACAACATTTCCAAGTCGTTGAAGCTGTCACCAAATGCCATGACATCCTTCATTTCAATCCCCAGCTTACCTACCGCATGAGCAATCCCTCTTGCCTTAGAACCTTCAAAACGAAGCATATCCAAAGCAGATTCATGCCAACGAACCAATTTAAATCCGTTTTGTTGAATTTCATCTTCAATGGTGCGCTCTTGCTTTGGATCTGCAAATATCAGCATTTGATACACTTTTGCCCGATGGAAATATTCTTTATCCACCAAATAATTGGGGAAAATATGCGCCAATGTATCTTTGATAAGTGATGAAGGGCGGGAAACTGCAATTTCATTGTTATTCACGAAGGCGTAATCAATATTTTTATTGTCCAGCAACGCGCATATTTCCATCATATTCGCAGAGTCCATCGGATATTCCTGCAACACTTCCTCATGAAACGACGTATATTGCCCGTTAATGGTCACCAGCATATCAATTTCGCTCTCAAGGATAAGCTCCTGCACTTTTTTCGGAATAGCCGCAGGAGGACGACCTGTTGCAATCGCAGTCAATATCCCCTTCTCTTTCAATGCCATCATAGCTTGATGAACTGAAGGTCTTAGCGTATCGGTATATTTTCGGTAAAGGGTGTCATCAATATCGAAGAAGATAATTTTCGGATTTTTCATAAGCAGGCAACAAAGAGTTTGATATTTCAAGGTTGGTCTATTGTACCGACAACTTAATCAAAAGAATATCTGATTGATATATAGTGGATTAACTTTCAACCAGTACAGCGTTACCTCGCCTTGCCGTACTATCTGTACTGTCTGCGGCTTCGTCGCCTTGTCCTGATTTAAAGTTAATCCACTATACATTCGCCTTTCAACGAAACCAAACATTATCAAAAACAAACCAGTCCGTTCACTCATCTGCGCCAAACCGTATTTTTCGCCTTCCTCACCCTTCCGTTCTTTACGCCCATATTCGTAGAAACAGAAAAACCTTTTTCAGACGACCCCATGCAGACCTCGTCTGAAACGCCCCTAAAAGGAATCCCATGAAACCGATTATCCGCACTGCTCTGACCGCCGCCATCATCCTGCCCCTTGCCTCCTGCGGTCTTTTCTCCGGCAAACATCATCCGAAGACCAAAACCCACACCACCGCCCGAACCGTCCAACCCGTCCGCATCAGTCACATCGACCGCACCCAAGGCTCGCAAGAACTCATGTTGCACAGCATGGGACTGATCGGCACACCTTACCGATGGGGCGGCAGCAGCACTTCCACCGGATTCGACTGCAGCGGTATGATTCAATTCGTCTATAAAAACGCCCTCGGCGTCAGCCTCCCGCGAACCGCCCGCGACATGGCAGCAGCCAGCCGCAAAATCTCCGACAATCAATTAAAAGCCGGCGACCTCGTGTTTTTCAATACCGGCGGCTCATCCAAATATTCCCATGTCGGCCTCTACATTGGCAACGGCGAATTTATCCATGCCCCAAGCAGCGGCAAAACCATTAAAACGGAAAAACTCTCCAGCCCGTATTACGCCAAACATTATCTCGGCGCGCATACTTTTTTTACTGAATAAGGCATACGGCAGATCTCTTTCCCATATTGAGGCAAAACTGCCAAGCAAACCAAGTTGCCAACGTAATTGACATTCCAATGCGACAAATAAAAAGGTCGTCTGAAAACCTGTCTTTCAAGTTTTCAGACGACCTTTGCATCAACCCAATTCAAACACCGCCGTCAGTGGCATCCCAACCAAACCGCTTTTTTCCTACCTAAGCCGTTTCATCAAGAAAACCACTGATTGCAAAACGCAATATCTGAATAATCAGAAGCTTCTTCCGTCAGCGTGTTTTGAATCAATCCAATTAGAATCTTAAGCCTGCAAAGAAGCGCGATTTTCCAGAACTTGGTCAATCAAACCGTATTCTTTGGCTTCTTCGGCGGACATGAAGTTATCGCGATCGGTATCGCGTTCCAAATCTGCCAAGTCGCGGCCGCAGTGTTTCGCCATCAAGCGGTTGAGTTTCTCTTTGATTTTCAACAGCTCGCGGGCATGAATTTCAATGTCGGATGCCTGACCGCCCAAACCGCCGCTGATTAAAGGCTGGTGAATCATGATACGGCTGTTTGGCAGGGCGAAACGTTTACCTTTTTCGCCTGCCGAGAGCAGGAATGCGCCCATGCTTGCCGCTTGTCCCAAACACAAAGTGGAAACATTGGGCTTGATGAAATTCATGGTATCGTAAATCGACATACCTGCCGTTACCGAACCGCCGGGAGAATTGATGTAGAAGAAAATATCTTTGTCCGGATTTTCACTTTCCAGAAACAACAACTGGGCAACCACCAAATTGGCGGACTCGTCGGTTACCGGACCGATCAAAAATACGATGCGCTCTTTCAAAAGGCGCGAGTAAATATCAAATGCACGCTCGCCGCGACCGCTTTGTTCGATAACGGTAGGAACTAGGTAATTATTGAAATCGAAGGACATTTTTGTCTCCTGTCAATGTTGCGAAAGCACCAAAGGGACGCTTTGGTGCTTTCAAGTTGTCTGTTTCAGACGACCTTTTGAAGATGATTAGGCTTGTGCACCCATCACTTCGTCAAAAGACAAAGCTTTTTCGGTTACTTTGGCTTTGCCCAAAACGAAATCAACAACGTTGCTTTCTACTGCCAAAGAAGTCGGACCTTGCAGGCGGGAAGGCTCTGCGTAGTACCAATCAATCACTTCTTGGGGATCTTCGTAGCTTTCTGCGAAGTTGGCAACAACGGCTTTGATTTGCTCTTCAGTCGGTTCCAGTTTGTTTTCTTCAACCAGTTTGGCCAAAATCAGACCCAAAGATACGCGGCGTTCGGCTTGTTCTTTGAACATGTCCAAAGGCAGATCCAAGTTGGCAGCGTCAGCCATGCCTTGGTTAACGAAGTTTTGTTTCATTTCGTTTGCCAAGCGGGCGGCTTCTTCATTTACCAAAGCAACAGGCGCTCTCAGCTCTACGGCTTTGAGCAGCGCGTTCATTACAGATTCTTTGGTTTGTTCGTTTACGCGGCGCTCAACTTCGCGGCCCACGTTTTTCTTCACTTCTTCGCGCATTTTGGCAACGTCGCCGTCGGCAATACCCAATGCTTTGGCGAAGTCGGCGTCAACTTCAGGCAGAGTGGGTTCGGATACGTTGTTCAATGTGATGGTGAAGACAGCGGATTTACCGGCAACGTCTTTACCGTGGTAGTCTTCGGGGAAATTGACGGTAACGTCTTTGCTTTCGCCTGCCTTCATACCGACTACACCTGCTTCAAATTCAGGCAGCATTTGACCTGCGCCCAATACGAAGGCGTAGTTTTTGGATGCGCCGCCTGCAAAAGGTTCGCCGTCGATTTTGCCTTCGAAGTCGATGATGACGCGGTCGCCGTTTTGGGCTTCGCGCTCAACATGGTTGAAGCGGGTGCGTTGTTTGCGCAGGATTTCTACGGTTTGGTCCACTTCGACATCGCCGACGGAAGCGGTTACTTTTTCGACTTCTTGTGCAGACAAATCGCCGATAACGACTTCAGGGAACACTTCGAAAATCGCAGCGATTTTCAGGGATTCTTTATCGTCTTGTTCTTCAACGCCTTCGAAACGCGGATAGCCGGCAACTTTCAATTCTTGGGCAACGGCAACATCGTAGAAGCGGCGTTGAACCATTTCATTGATGACTTCATTTTGAGCGCTTGCACCGTACATTTGGGCAATCATTTTTAAAGGTGCTTTACCCGGACGGAAACCGTCGATTTTTGCACGGCGTTGGGTTTGTTTCAGTTTTTTATCGGTTTCTGCGTTGATTTCTGACCAAGGCAGAGACAACACTACTTTGCGTTCCAGATTTTCTAAAGTTTCAACAGTTACGCTCATCGTAAGACCTTAATTTGTTGTGTTAAATAAAAAATGGGAATCCTTTTGCTAATGATGACTGCAAAAGCGGCTCCGACCCATCAGGGCTTTTATCGTCTGTTGCTTGCAAAAGGCGGGAAAATTAGCTGGCTAGTATATCACAATGTTTGATTGACTGGATAATATAGTGGATTAACTTTAAACCAGGACAAGGCGACGAAGCCGCAGACAGTACAGATAGTAAGGCAAGGCGAGGCAACGCCGTACTGGTTTAAAGTTAATCCACTATAGAATCCGGCAAAGACGAACTCCCCCCTAAACCCCTCCCCTTTCCCTTACCCAAACGGCAACACAGCCCGCCATCGCCCACCTGAAACACCGCCGGATTTCCATATAAATGGAAGAAATGTTATGATTTTGCAATCTTCCCTATTTCAGACGAC
>CAKMQH010000282.1 GCA_927911515.1 uncultured Neisseria sp. | reverse complement strand
CAATAAAGACGAAATCGGTAAAAACCGCGTATATACCCGCGAAATCGTCAATCTTTACAAAGGCAAAAACGAAGTCGAAACCTTCAAAGGCAACACCGTATCCGACCTGTTAAGCGGTATGTCCGGCGTGTACAGCGGCGATGCGCGCAACAGCGGCGCGTTGGATCCCAATATACGCGGCGTACAGGGGCAGGGACGGATTCCCGTTACCATCGACGGCACTGAGCAGGCGATTACCGTCTGGCGCGGCTACGCAGGCGCAAATAACCGCAACTACGTCGACCCCAACATCATCAGCAGCGTTTCCATCGAAAAAGGCCCCTCGTTCAGCCGAGATATGAAAAGCGGCATAGGCGGCTCCGTCGCCCTGAAGACCATCGATGCCGACGATATTGTCCCCGAAGGCAGAAATACGGCTTTGAAGTGAAGGCGGAGGCTTCCAATAATTCCATCAAACAACGTGCCAATGTCTATGAAAAATCGGTCGATTATCGGACATTGGATGCGCCTGTTGTCGCACTTGGCGGTATTTGGCGGGCGATGTTGGACGATACCGACCGAATCGACCAGCGTTTCAACGGACGCAATAAATTTGGGAAGGATAAAGCCTACCGCATTGCCGCCGCCACCAAGCAGGACAATTTCGATGCCATGCTTGCCTACGCCTACCGCAGTAAAGGCAATTATTTTTCCGGTAAAAAAGGTGCGGAACGCTACGGTTACATCGGTCCTTGGACGATGGAAACGGTCAATGAATTAAACAGGCGGGTTGCAGATGCCGAGGCAAGAGGCGAAAAATTTTACGGTAGTGAAAATATGTTAGGTTCACCTGACATTGCCAAGATCGGACTTTTTTATCATCCGGGCGGAGAGGTAACCAATACTTCGCTCGAAACCAAATCATGGGTAGGTAAAACCACCTTCCGTCTGCCTAACCATCAGACTCTTAAATTCGGCCTACGCCATACTGATGCTATTTTTGGCGAAATCATGCCTTCCCGCGTTATCGGTCCGATTTATGCCACGCCGGAAAACTTGAATAAGATTGCAGAATGGCCGAGGGCATGGGTTAAGCAGCGTTCCTACAATATCGATTATGCATGGAAGCCCGAGGGCAGCCGCTGGATAGATTTGAGCGCATCATTGTGGACAACCCGTACCAAATCCAAAACCAATACAGCAGGCGGTTCACCCGGCGATGCTCCGTATGAAGACAGGGTGGATAATCTGTCTCCATGGAAAACCGCCATGAATCGATGGCATACCTATGACGAAGAAACCAAGAGAATAATTGAAGAAGCAGGTTACACAAAAAAACCGGATGTCGTCGAACAGCTTCCGAATACCAACGGGCGCTTCAATACCATAGAGGGCAATGCCTACTATGCCAACAATACCCGTAACGGTTTCAATTTTTCCAACCGTATGAAATTGCACGATAAGCTGACGCTGACCTTAATGGGTGATTTCCAAAATGAAAAATTGAGATCCCGTAATGAGTTTGCCGAAGAGTTGCGTAATGAGGGAAGGGACAAATACCCCGAAGAAGTGGAAGAAGGCAAAATCCGAGCCAATTATGAGTTGACCAATTTCGGAGAACCGCGCAACGGTAGGCGTAGGGAATGGAATCTCGGTTTCAATTTCCGGTATCAGCCGCTGAACTGGCTGACACTGACGGCAGGTGCGCGCTATACCAACTTCAAAATACAAGATCACAGTGAGCGTTTGAAAACGGGAATAGACAGTTGGGGGCAGCCTTTGATGATGAATCGTGGGATGGTTTACAAGCTGACACGTGTGGCTACCGAGCAGGAATATCGTGATTATCTGAATGCGGTTAACAATGACGAATTCAATGACAGTATCGAAATAGATGAAAGAGGGGTGGCAATATTAAATCCCACCCCCCATGATGATGTAAACAGACCAAAGCTGGACAAGCTGGAATACTATTGGCTTAAGGACGATAAAGGACGTTTGAATCCGAGTACAAATCCGATTTTCTCTACACCTAGTTTGGTTACACCTGTGGTCAACCCCGCATACGATCCAAATAACCCTGACAGTCCCCGTATGGTGTTGCCATATAAAGTGCTTATAGGAAATAACGGGGGTAATTATCTGACTCCGATTACACCTGCGGAGTTGCAGCGCGCCCGAAAACAGGGCGGTAGCGGGTGGGCTCCAGCTTTTTCCGCGACCGTCAATTTTACCGATTATGCCCGCGCCTATCTGCGCTATACCGAAACCCTGCGCTTTCCCAGCATTTTTGAGGGGACATACGGCTTCTCGACAGCGGCAGGCTCATTCGCCCGTTACGGCTACGGCTGGAAGCCCGAACACGC
This sequence comes from uncultured Neisseria sp., assembly GCA_927911515.1. Lineage (GTDB taxonomy): Bacteria > Pseudomonadota > Gammaproteobacteria > Burkholderiales > Neisseriaceae > Neisseria. Next base: position 8,767 of record CAKMQH010000282.1, on the reverse strand, counting down.
AAAAAAACTGGGAGATCGGCTATATTCATGATTTGACAGGGTTGTTTCCGAAAATGAAAAGTGCGGATTTCCGCATCAACTACTTCCACAACAAAACAAAAAACGTCATCGACCGCGACTACAATCTCGAGTTTGAGCAGTTCGACAAATTATTGAGGACAGGCGTGGAATTGCAGACGCGTTTCGATACTGGAAAATTTTTTTGGCGGATTGGGCGTACTGAGAACATTGAAAAACTGGATGTGTGATGATTCTTATGCATACAGAGATATTGATGTTGTATCAAAATATCTTCGAGAAGGAAAATTAATCAAACGTCCAACGTGTAATCATGGCAGCATCACTGACGGTTATCTTGCTACGGCGATTCAACCCCGCTGGTCTATCGATGCAGATTTGGGCGGGCGATTCTTTAGCAATAAACTGGAAAGCGGCGTCCGTTTCCATTTCCACAGTAGGGTTTATCAAAACCGCAGGGCGATTTTTCAGGCATATCACGACCAAGCAGGTAATGGAAAACAGGCAGACCCCGACTATATGAGATGGCAGCCTGTCGCTACATGGGATGCCTATCTGCGCTACAAAATCGGCAAGAACCTAACCGCCGAACTGGTTGGAACGAATTTGGGCAATCGCTATTATCTTGATCCAATCAATCCTACCCATATGCCCGCGCCGGGCAGAACCATCAGGATAGGGATTACAGGCAAGTTCTAATATAAAAAGAAACTATTATCATTACGAATATTTATGGTATGATAGTTCTGCCTGAGAAAGAAATCTTCCATATAGTTTATTTGGTGATTCTTTTTTGGGGAATTTTCAATTATTTGACAAAGGATTTAAAAAATGAAAATGAATTCATTTGCAATTGCTATCTTTGCATTGTCTTCTGTTTCTGTTGCGTATGCTGCTAATCCGGCAAGTGGTAAAACGGTTGCGAATAATGCAGAAAATGTACGTCATCTGGAAACAACAGTAGAAAATTCGGGTAAATATGTCGGTAAGGCTGCTATCGAAATTGCCGATAATACCCTTAAGGATACAGCGAAGAAGGAATATGCGAACAATAAACCAGTATCATTTGAACAGGTTAATGCAGTTCGTAACAATCCGTTAGTGAAGTTATTTTATTCTTCGATTGCTTCTAAGGATAGAAATGGCGTAACAGTGGCAAACCTACACCGTATGAGTGGTGGTATATGGGAACGCATTCCTATGCCTGATCACTCCCATTTAGGCCGCCTGTCTTACGCACAAGTCGGCAATTTAGATGTCTATTTCGGCGACTGGTCTAATGTTGCACCTGGTGCGGCTGTCGGTACCAAAGGTACGAATTACACCGCCTTCTACAGCGGCACGGGTCGAACCACCAATCTGCCGACCACGGGTACTGCCACTTATACGGTTAAGGGTATCAACCAATATCATACGCAAAATACAGCCCTCTTAAACGGTACGCTGAAAGCCGATTTCGGTAAACGGACGCTGAACGGCGAAATGAAACGTACGGGTCTGACAGTTGCTGTTAACAATGCCGCCATCAATACGGCTCAGGCTTCATTTAAAGGTAAAGCTACGGCAAACAAAGTGGCCGGTACGGCCCACGGTCATTTCTTCGGCAACCAAGGCGCGGCGATTGCTGGTGTGGCTGATTTTGGCCGAAACCATGCCTATAACACTGCCTTTGGCGGTACGAAAACCGGTAAATAATGAATCATAATGCGATAAGGCGGACGGTTTTTGTCGTTTCCCATTCCGTCCGCCTATAAAACACAAACCATCCGACACACAATGCACATCGTACAGGGCCGTTCGGAAATATCGGGCTTCGCAATGCGTTTAAGCCGGTATTTTCCGAACGGCCCGTGAGTTTGAAGGCGTGCTGTTTCGATGGGCTTGAGAAGCTCATTTTCAGACGACCCGTCATTCAAATAAAAAAATGCTCTTGCCCGGTAAAGATGAAATGTCAGTTTTTCTTTGAAAGGTCGTCTGAAAACAAAGCCGTCCGACACACAGGAAAGAATTTTATGAAACGCCTTTTGTTCCTTCCCTTTTTTATCAGCCTGCTGCCCCACGCGTTTGCCGACGACAGGGAAGACCGCTTCATGCAGCTCAAACAGGGGACGGAACTCCGCCGCGCGCAGCAGGAAAGGAACGAAGCGGACAATACGGCGATTGAGTTCGGCGCGGGAGAAATGCAGGACGGCGAAGATTTGGCGTTGTCGCTGATGAAGGCGGTCAACGCGCAAAACGAAGAGGAAACGGCGCGGCTGTTGGACATTTACCGCCGTCAGGATGATTACGACCCCGATATAGTGCTGTTTGCCGAGGCCAATCAGGCGGTGTTCCGCGACGATTTGAAGGCCGCGCTGGCGAAATACCGCGAGCTTTACCGCAAAAATCCCGAATTTCTGCGCGGCCGCCTAGATTTGGCGCGGCTGCTGTTTATAGACAAACAAAACAAAGAATCAGCGGCACTGTTTGACGGCATCGATATTCCCGAAGTGCCCGCCGTCAATGAGAAAATCAAAGTGTTTGCCGACGCTTTGAAGAAACGCGATGCGTGGAGCGGCTCGGTTTCGTTCGGCACGGGTTACGATACCAACTTAAACCAGTCGTCGGGCGCGACGGTCGTCCGCAATCAGACAAGCTGCGGTTTCGATTCGAACGGGCAGCCGATTTTGGACGGCGACGGAATGCTGTCCTGCCGCAACGAACAGCTTGATGCCTACGCGCCCGATGCGTTGAAAAACCGGATGTGGGTATATGAAGCCAACTTAAGCAGACGCATATCGCTCAACGGTCATCACGGCCTGCAACTGGGCGGCTACGCATGGGGTCGGCTCTATCCCGGCAACAAGGAATACGGCGAACACAATATCAACGTCAGCCCCGCTTACAGTTTTCAGAGCAAAGACCATTCCTTCAGTATCGGCCCGCAGGTGCAATACGAATGGTCGGGCGGCAAACTGCGCGATAGCAGCGCCGGCATCAGCACGGCATACAGCCGCACCTTTTCCGACCAAGCCTCGCTGGGCGTGCAGTTCGACCACAAATACGACCGCTACCGCGGCGAATTAAAACATTTCAACGGCCCGCAGACGCTTCTGTTCACCACCGCCATCTACGCCCTGCCGAAAGACTGGATGGTATTCGGCGGCTACGACTACCTGCGCAAAAACAGCCGCGAAAAAGTGGATTCCTACCGTCGGCACGGCCTGCGTGCGGGTGTCAACAAGCGTTTTGAATCCGGTATCGATGCCACCTTTCAGGCAATCTGGCGCAAAACAGCCTATCAGGACTACCATGCCTGGCTGGAAACCCGCCGCCATGATTTCGAACGCACCTACCAGTTGGACATCAAATTCGACCGTCCGTCCTTCCGCGGCATCACGCCCGTCTTAAGCATCAAACACACCGACAACAAAAGCTCGTCCTGGCTGAACCGCTACAAGCGCAACGAATTTACCGTCAAAGCAGAATACAGGTTTTAAGCACCCGAGGTCGTCTGAAAACGAATTTTCAGACGACCTCGAAGGTTTATGTCGTATAAGCTGTCAGCTAAGGAGTCGGTTTTGTAAGAGTGCTATTTTTATCCCGAATACACGTTATAATACGAACCTTATTCCCAACCCGATTTGAGATTCTGTTTTCAGACGACCTTTAAGATAAAAAGGTCGTCTGAAAACGTTTGTCCCGTCCATACGCATCCGCCGAACTATGATTCCATCCGATTTCATTGACGAGCTTCTGGCCAAAGTCGATATTGTCGATATTATCGACGAGCAGGTTCCGCTGAAGAAGGGCGGGGCGAACTATATGGCTTGTTGTCCGTTCCACAAGGAAAAGACGCCGTCGTTTTCGGTCAGTCCGACCAAGCAGTTTTATCATTGTTTCAGTTGCGGGGCGCATGGTTCGGCGATTGGTTTTGTGATGGAACATCAGGGGCTGTCGTTTCCGGAGGCAGTGCAGTTTCTTGCCGACCGTGTGGGCATGGTCGTGCCTAAAAGTGCGCGGGCAGAACGATAATCCTGAAGTCCGCGCCGAACGTAAGAAAAAACAGCAGACGCTGGAGGAAACGACGGCTGCGGCGGCTGATTTTTATGCGCAACAGTTGAAATTCAATCCGACGGCGAAAGCTTATTTGGACAAGCGCGGCTTGAGTGCGGAAGTCATCGCGCATTATGGTTTGGGCTACGCACCCGACGGCTGGCAGCCTTTGGCGCAAGTGTTCCAACCGTACCCGAATACTGCGTTGGTGGATACGGGTATGGTGATTGACAATGAGGGGCGGCATTATGACCGATTCCGTCATCGGATTATGTTCCCCATCCGCAATCCGCGCGGGCAGGTGATCGGTTTCGGCGGCAGGGTGTTGGACGACTCGAAGCCGAAATATTTAAATTCGCCTGATACGCCTTTGTTTGACAAGGGGAAAAACCTTTACGGATTGTATGAAGGTCGTGCTGCGGTCAAAGAAGCAGGGCGGATTTTGGTGGTCGAAGGCTATATGGACGTGGTTGCGCTGGCGCAGTTCGGCGTGGGCTACGGCGTGGCGGCTTTGGGTACGGCGACGACGGCGGAACACGTCAAAATCCTGATGCGGCAGGCGGACAGTATTTATTTCTGTTTCGACGGCGACAGCGCGGGGCGGAAAGCGGCTTGGCGCGCGTTGGAAAATGCGTTGCCGCAGTTGAAAGACGACAAATCGCTGCATTTTTTGTTCCTGCCTGAAGAACACGACCCCGACAGCTACATCCGCGCTTACGGAAAAGCGCAATTTGAAGATGCGCTGTTGAATCAAAGCAAGCCTTTGTCGGAATATTTCTGGGAACATCTTTCAGACGACCTCAATCTCAATACGCAGGAAGGTAAGGCTGAATTGGTGAAAACCAGTTCGCCGCTTTTGGCGCAAATTACCGCGCCGGCATTGGCTTATCTGTTGAAACAAAGACTTAGCGAGCTGGTCGGCATCGATCCCGACAATCTTGCCCAACTGCTGGGGCAGGAAGCTCCCAAACGGCACGTCAAACAAAAAAGCTACAAACTGCCTCCGATTTCCGTCAAGCAGCCGGTCATGCTGACGCTGGTGCAACGGCAAATCCGCAGCCTCTTGATAAATCCGGATTGGGCTGCATATATAGACCTGCCCGATTATTTGGCGTTGGACGGCGATTTCGCCTGTCTTGCCAATCTCGCCGAAACCATTAAAAGCCATGCCTCCGTGCCTGCTACCGCGCAGGTTTTAGAGTATATGCGCGGTTCTCCTTATGAAGAAACCGTGAACCAAATCTTCCAATCGACACTCTATTCTGAAGAAATGGAAGGCGGAGGCGAAGAAGACCGCGAAAACTTCCAAATCGGCATGAAGAAACTCCTTAACGAGTTAAAATACCAACAAATCGAAACCCTCAAGCAGAAAAGCCTGCAATCGGGTTTGAATGAAAATGAAAAAAAACTCTTGCTGTCGCTTTTGACGGCAAAGCAAAATTGAACGAACGGCAATCCCTGCCGAATCCAGCAACCTTCAGGCCGTCAGAAAAGCATTGTCCCAAGCTGCGAACATGATCCCGCAGAACACCCGTTCCAAAGAGCTTTCAGACGACCTCAGAGTGATAACTTAACAGATTGACTTTAAATCGGTTATCACTCTGTTCCGCCTTCAGGTGCATCATGCAAACCGTCGGCACACCATCAGATCAAGAAAGTAATCCATGTCTAAAGACCAAAATCACGAAGACTATCAAGAACAGGACGACAACCGTCCGCTGACCCTTGAAGAGCAGCGCGCCCGCCTGCGCCAGCTCATCATCATGGGTAAGGAACGCGGCTACATCACTTATTCCGAAATCAACGACGCCTTGCCCGACGATATGTCCGATGCGGATCAAATCGACAACATCGTCAGCATGATTTCCGGCTTGGGCATCCAAGTGACCGAGCAGGCGCCTGATGCGGAAGACATTTTGTTGAGTGACAACGCCGCCGCCGTAACCGACGACGATGCCGTTGCCGAAGCCGAAGCCGCCTTGTCCAGCGCGGACTCCGAGTTCGGCAGAACCACCGATCCCGTGCGTATGTATATGCGCGAAATGGGGCAGGTTGACCTGCTGACCCGCGAAGACGAAATCATCATCGCCAAAAAAAATCGAAAATGCCCTGAAAAACATGGTGCAGGCGATTTCCGCCTGTCCGGGTTCTATCGCTGAAATCCTCGCGCTGATCGAGCAAATCCGCAAGGATGAAATCCGCGTGGACGAAGTGGTTGAAGCCATCATCGATCCGAACGAAGTGTTGCTCAACGAATTGGGCTTGGGACACTTGGAGAGTGCGTCAAACGACGACGATTCCGGCAGCAGTGAAGAAGATGAAGAGGATGAAGACGAAGATGACGACGATTCCGGCAGCGATGCCGAAGCCATGTCCGCCGCCCATCTTGCCGAATTGAAGCAAAAAGTGCTGGATCATTTCGCCTTCATCGAAAGCGAATACGGCAAGATGATTAAAAAGCTGGAAAAACACGACAGCCGCCACCCCGATTATTTGGCACACCGCGACGCCATCGCCAACAAGCTCTTGGAAGTCCGTTTCGCCACCCGCCAAATCGAAAGCCTCAGCGGTAACCTGCGCAGCCGAGTGGAAAATATTCGCAAGCTCGAACGCGAAATCCGCGACATCTGTCTTGACCGCGTCCATATGGAACGCGACTACTTCATCCAAAACTTCCTGCCCGAAATCACCAACCTGAAATGGGTGGAAGAGGAAGTCGCCAAAGGCAGAGTCTGGAGCGACGCGCTCGACCGCTTCCGCCACGCCATCCTCGAAAAACAAACCGAGTTGGCAAACATGGAAAAAGAAACCCGCATTTCCATCGAAGAGCTGAAAGACATCAACAAAAACATGGTGTCGAGCGAAAAAGAAACCGCAGCCGCCAAGCAGGAAATGATTCAGGCAAACTTACGTCTGGTGATTTCCATCGCCAAAAATACACCAACCGCGGTTTGCAGTTCCTTGATTTGATTCAGGAAGGCAACATCGGCTTGATGAAGGCGGTCGATAAATTCGAATACCGCCGCGGCTACAAATTCTCCACCTACGCAACATGGTGGATCCGTCAGGCGATTACCCGCTCGATTGCCGACCAGGCGCGCACCATCCGTATTCCGGTGCACATGATCGAAACCATCAACAAGATGAACCGCATCTCCCGCCAGTATCTGCAAGAAACCGGCGAAGAGCCCGATTCCGCGAAACTCGCCGAGTTGATGGAAATGCCGGAAGACAAAATCCGCAAAATCATGAAAATTGCCAAAGAGCCGATTTCGATGGAAACCCCAATCGGCGACGACGACGATTCGCACTTGGGCGACTTCATCGAGGACGCCAACAACGTTGCCCCTGCAGACGCCGCGATGTACACCAGCCTGCACGAAGTTACCAAAGAAATCCTCGAAAGCCTGACCCCGCGCGAAGCCAAAGTCCTGCGTATGCGCTTCGGTATCGACATGAATACCGACCACACGCTCGAAGAAGTCGGCAAACAGTTTGACGTAACCCGCGAACGTATCCGTCAAATCGAAGCCAAAGCCCTGCGCAAACTGCGTCATCCAACCCGCAGCGACCGCCTCAGAAGCTTCCTCGACAGCGAAGACAGCAAACTGTAAAACAGCAAACCGCAGGTTTATCCCTGCGGTTTTTATGGGTAAGAGGTCGTCTGAAACAGAAGTTGTACATTTTCAGACGACCTGTTTTGCATTCATTGCACTATGGTCGGTTAAAACCCGTAGCGCGGGCTTTCCCGCGGATAATAGGGGAAGTTTCGGCAGTTTTTTACTTATTATCTCCAGCTCTTTTACTCATCATCTTCGTGGGCAAAGCCCACGCTACGACTTTAACAGCAAACTGCAGGTTTATCCCTGCGGTTTTTTATGGGTATGAGGTCGTCTGAAATAGTGATTGTACATTTTCAGACGACCTATTTTGTGTTCATTACACTATGTTTGCTTAAAACCCGTAGCGTGGGCTTTCCCGCGGATAATAGTGGAAGTTTCGGCAGATTTTTTTTGCTCATAATCTTCGTGGGCAAAACCCACGCTACATTGCGTTATCTTTCCTAGACCGGCTGGCAATCAAAACATGGTTGTAAAAAAGGTCGTTTGAAAAACCGTTTTCCCGCTTTTTCAGACGACCTTTCCTATATTTTCACTGAATCATCAAACCATTCAGTCTTTCGCCGTATTCATCAGCCGCAGGGCTTTGAGGCGGCCGATTTCTTTTTGGTATTCCACCAGGCCGATAAATGTTCCGCTTCTGTCGTAAACGCGGATGGGCTGGTCGGCGGGGATGTCTTCGGTAAACTGCGGGCGTTGGCCGCATTTGAGCATGGCTACGGCGCGGTCGTTCAGTTCGATTTTGGGGAGGTGCCGCACTAAAACGTCGCAGGGCAGGAGCAGGGCGTCGCGTTCGGTTTCGTTTAATTCTGCCAATGTGTCTAGCGTGTGGCTTTCGCGGATGGTGAAGCCGGCGGTTTCGGTGCGGCGCAGGGCGGTCAGGTGGGCGAACGTGCCGATGTGTTTGGCGATGTCTTCGCTGAGGGTGCGGATGTAGGTGCCTTTGCTGCAACTTACGTCGATGACGGCTTTGGGCGCGTCAAACTCGGTAATATCAATAGCGTAAATGGTGATGTCGCGCGGTTTGCGTTCGATGACGATGCCTTTGCGGGCGTATTCGTACAGCGGTTTGCCTTCGTGTTTGAGGGCGGAAA
>CAKMQH010000281.1 GCA_927911515.1 uncultured Neisseria sp. | reverse complement strand
CTTACGAATGCGGTTTCGAAGCCTTTGAAAACGCCAGGATGAAGTTTGACGTGCGTTATTATCTCGTCGCCATCCTGTTCATCCTCTTCGATTTGGAGGTTGCGTTTATGCTGCCGTGGGCGGTGGTGTTCAAAGATTTGGGCGCATACGGCTTCTGGTCTATGCTGGTATTTATCGTCGTTCTGACGGTAGGCTTTGTTTACGAATGGAAAAAGGTGCGCTGGAATGGGAATAGAAGGCGTTTTGAAAAAAGGTTTCATCACCACCAGCGCGGATACGGTGCTGAACTATATGCGTACCGGTTCGCTGTGGCCGGTTACTTTCGGTTTGGCCTGCTGTGCCGTGGAAATGATGCACGCGGGTATGGCGCGTTACGACCTTGACCGTTTCGGCATTATTTTCCGTCCGTCGCCCCGTCAGGCCGACCTGATGATTGTGGCGGGTACGCTCACCAATAAAATGGCGCCCGCCCTGCGCCGCGTATACGACCAGCTTGCCGAGCCGCGTTGGGTATTGTCCATGGGTTCGTGTGCCAACGGCGGTGGCTACTATCATTATTCCTATTCCGTCGTGCGCGGTGCCGACCGTGTCGTGCCGGTGGACGTTTATGTGCCGGGTTGCCCGCCGACTGCGGAAGCCCTGATTTACGGCCTGATGCAGCTCCAACAAAAAATCAAGCGCACTTCCACCATCGCGCGAGACGAGTAGGGGAGGGAATAATATGGCAAGCATTCAAAACTTATACGATACCGTCAGCCGCGTTTTGGGCAATCAGGCAAGCAAAGTCATTTCCGCTTTGGGCGAGATTACCGTCGAGTGTCTGCCCGAACACTATATTTCAGTCATGACCGCACTGCGCGACCATGAAGAACTGCATTTCGAGCTTCTGGTTGACTTGTGCGGTGTCGATTACAGCACTTACAAAAACGAAGCATGGCAGGGCAAACGCTTTGCCGTTGTCAGCCAGCTTCTTTCCGTTAAAAACAATCAGCGCATCCGCGTGCGCGTCTGGGTTTCAGACGACGATTTCCCCGTGGTCGAATCCGTGGTTCCCGTTTACAACAGCGCGGATTGGTACGAGCGCGAAGCCTTCGATTTGTACGGCATCATGTTCAACAACCATCCCGACCTGCGCCGCATCCTGACCGATTATGGTTTTGTCGGACATCCTTTCCGTAAAGACTTCCCGATTTCCGGCTATGTGGAAATGCGTTACGACGAAGAGCAAAAGCGCGTGATTTACCAACCTGTTACCATCGAGCCGCGCGAAATCACGCCGCGTATCGTCCGTGAGGAGAACTACGGTGGCCAATAAATTAAGAAACTACACCATCAACTTCGGTCCGCAACACCCTGCGGCGCACGGCGTATTGCGTATGATTTTGGAGTTGGACGGCGAACAAATCGTCCGTGCCGACCCGCATATCGGCCTCTTGCACCGAGGCACAGAGAAACTGGCGGAAACCAAAACCTACCTGCAAGCCTTGCCTTATATGGACAGGCTGGACTACGTTTCCATGATGGTCAATGAGCAGGCATACTGCTTGGCAGTAGAAAAACTTGCCGGAATTGATGTGCCTGTCCGCGCTCAATACATCCGCGTCATGTTCGCCGAAGTAACGCGCATCCTCAATCACTTGATGGGTATCGGTTCACATGCCTTCGACATCGGCGCGATGACCGCCATCCTCTACGCCTTCCGCGACCGCGAAGAGCTGATGGACTTGTACGAAGCCGTGTCCGGCGCGCGTATGCACGCCGCCTACTTCCGTCCCGGCGGCGTTTACCGCGACCTGCCCGACTTTATGCCCAAATACGAGAGCAGCAAATTCCGCAACGCCAAAGTATTAAAGCAACTCAACGAATCCCGCGAAGGCACCATGCTCGACTTCATCGACGCCTTCTGCGAACGCTTCCCGAAAAACATCGACACACTCGAAACCCTCCTGACCGACAACCGCATTTGGAAACAGCGTACTGTCGGCATTGGCGTCGTCTCCCCCGAGCGCGCCATGCAAAAAGGCTTTACCGGCGTCATGCTGCGCGGTTCGGGCGTGGAATGGGACGTACGTAAGAAACAGCCGTATGAAGTATACGACCAAATGGATTTCGACATCCCCGTCGGCGTTAACGGCGACTGCTACGACCGCTACCTCTGCCGTATGGAAGAAATGCGCCAATCCGTACGCATCATCAAACAATGCGTTGACTGGCTGCGTGTCAATCCCGGCCCGGTTATTACCACAAACCACAAATTCGCCCCGCCCAAACGTACCGAAATGAAAACAGGCATGGAAGACCTGATTCACCATTTCAAACTCTTCACCGAGGGTATGCACGTTCCCGAGGCGAGACCTACACCGCTGTCGAACACCCGAAAGGCGAGTTCGGCGTTTACATCATTTCAGACGGCGCAAATAAACCCTACCGCCTGAAAATCCGCGCACCCGGCTTCGCCCACCTGCAAGGCATGGACGAAATGGCAAAAGGCCACATGCTCGCCGACGTTGTTGCCATTATCGGTACGCAGGACATCGTATTCGGGGAGGTTGACCGATAATGTTATCCGCAGAATCCTTAAAACAAATCGACATCGAGTTGGCGAAATATCCCGCCGACCAACGCCGTTCCGCCATCATGGGCGCGTTGCGCATTGCCCAAACCGAAAAAGGCTGGCTCGCCCCCGAAACCATCGCTTTTGTTGCCGACTACATCGGCATCACGCCGGCGCAGGCATACGAAGTCGCCACTTTCTACAATATGTATGACCTTGAGCCGGTCGGAAAATACAAACTGACCGTCTGCACCAACCTTCCCTGCGCCCTGCGCGGTGGTATGGATACCGGCGAATACCTGAAGAAAAAACTCGGTATCGGCTACGGCGAAACCACGCCCGACGGCAAATTCACCCTCGTCGAAGGCGAATGCATGGGTGCATGCGGCGACGCCCCCGTTATGCTGGTAAACAACCACAGCATGTGCAGCTTTATGACTGAAGAGGCGATTGAGAAGAAACTGGCGGAGTTGGAGTAGGTCGTCTGAAACGACGATTTAAACGTAGGTCGGATACTTGTATCCGACAGAGTGGATAAAGAGGCAAAATGTCGGATTCAAGAATCCGACCTACGGAAATACTGCAAGTTCAAATTAGGAGAAGACCATGGATCAAAAAGTAAAAAAACTGCTGGATGAATGGCAAATGAGTAATCCCGCCTTGTATGAAATCGCCAACAGCGTGCGCACGAAAATATGGCAGCTGGCGGATACAGTAGGCGAAGAAGTGAAATATGGCGGCATTTTGTTTGCAGCCCCCGAACCGTTTTGCGGCATTTTTGTTTATAAGCAGCATGTAACCGTGGAATTCGGCCGTGGTGCCGAGATGGCAGACCCGCACGGTTTATTGGAAGGCAAAGGTAAAGGCCGCCGTCATTTGAAATTGCATACGCTTGAAGATATAGAAAACAAGCATTTAACAAATTACTTGCGATTGGCGCAAAAAGCAGCAGAATAAAATGCCAGTCTGAAAACAAAGCAGGTTGGGTCAAGACCCAACAAAAACCCAAGGCCGCCCGCTACATGACCAAGGCCGTCTGAAACCCAAACCAAACAACCCCGAGCAAGCAACATGGCTATTTACCAATCAGGCGTGATTTTTGACCAAGTGGATACCGCCAATCCCGATTGCTGGACATTGGACGAATACGTCAAACGCGGCGGTTACAGCGCGCTGCGTAGAATCCTGTCCGAAAACATCTCGCAAACCGATGTGATTGACGAAGTCAAAACCTCCGGCTTGCGCGGGCGCGGCGGTGCGGGCTTCCCGACCGGCTTGAAATGGAGCTTTATGCCCCGTTCCTTCCCCGGCGAAAAATACGTCGTCTGCAACACCGACGAAGGCGAGCCGGGTACGTTTAAAGACCGCGACATCATCATGTTCAACCCCCATGCCCTGATTGAAGGCATGATTATCGCCGGTTACGCGATGGGCGCAAAAGCGGGCTACAACTACATTCATGGCGAAATTTTCGAAGGTTATCAACGCTTTGAGGTCGCTTTAGAGCAGGCGCGTGCTGCAGGTTTTTTGGGTAAGAATATTTTAGGTTCGGACTTCGAATTCGAACTCTTCGCCCACCATGGCTATGGTGCATACATTTGCGGCGAAGAAACCGCATTGCTCGAATCGCTGGAAGGCAAAAAAGGCCAGCCGCGCTTCAAACCGCCGTTCCCGGCCTCGTTCGGCCTGTACGGTAAACCGACCACCATCAACAATACCGAAACCTTCGCCTCCGTACCGTTTATCGTCCGCGACGGCGGGCAGACGTTTGCCGACAAAGGCATTCCGAATGCCGGCGGGACCAAACTGTTCTGCATCTCCGGTCACGTTGAGCGTCCGGGCAACTATGAAGTGCCGTTAGGCACGCCGTTTGCCGAAATCCTGAAAATGGCGGGCGGTATGCGTGGCGGCAAAAAACTCAAAGCCGTCATTCCTGGCGGTTCCTCCGCGCCCGTATTGCCTGCCGACATCATGATGCAGACCAATATGGATTACGACTCGATTTCCAAAGCCGGATCGATGCTCGGTTCCGGCGCGATTATCGTGATGGACGAAGACGTGTGCATGGTGAAAGCCCTTGAGCGCCTGAGCTATTTCTACTACGACGAATCCTGCGGCCAATGCACCCCTGCCGCGAAGGCACCGGCTGGCTTTACCGCATCGTCCACCGCATCGTAGAAGGCAAAGGCCGCATGGAAGACTTGGATTTACTGGATTCCGTCGGCAACCAAATGGCAGGCCGCACCATCTGCGCCCTCGCCGACGCCGCCGTCTTCCCTGTCCGAAGCTTTACCAAGCATTTCCGTGAGGAGTTTGTGCATTACATTGAACACGGCGGACCGATGAAGCCGAATAAATGGTGTTGAGGTTTCAGACGACCTGAGTATCAGTGTGTTTGGGATTCTCACCAGCGACTTAATTCCCTCTCCCGCTCGCGGGGGAGGGTTAGGGTGGGGGTGGTACTTGGAACATTTTGAAACAGATTTTTATACGGGCAAGATTCAGACGGCCTCCGTATAGGTCGTCTGAAAAAGATTGAGGCCAACTCGGCTATGCGGTATAGCACAAGAAATACGGCATTAAAACAGAATGTCCGTAATCTGAAGCAGAATATGACTTTGGCCGAGCAGAAATTGTGGTATCACTTGCGCGGCAAACGGTTGAACGGAATAAAATTCCGTCGCCAACAGACAATAGGCGGATACATCGTCGATTTTGTCAGTATGGAGCATCGTTTGATTATTGAATTGGACGGTGGGCAACATTCGGAACAGATTGAGTATGACGAGCGGCGGACGGCATTTTTAAATGCTCAAGGTTATCGGGTGTTGCGGTTTTGGAATAATGAGGCTTTGCAGCAAACCGAAGCAGTACTGGAAAAGATTATCGAAATGTGCGGTGGAAAATAAGACAGCCGCAATGCGGAAAAGCCACCCCCATCCTAGCCTTCCCCCGCTGGACGGGGGAAGGGACAGACGGTAGCAGATTTGAATGTTTCGGGTTGATTCCTGAAATTAAGTAAATATCAAACATAATATTAAAAGACCTGGCGACAGTATCTGCTACTTTATGTTCTGACAGAAACCTGTTTCCTCTCCCGTACGGAGGAAGAGGGTGGTGCGATGGGTTGTATAGAATTTAGATTTTCAAAATTAAGAAACCCCTCCTAAAAATAAACAAGCAATAAACTTATACTTTAAAGGCCGTCTGAACCCCATTTTTCAGACGACCTCCATAAAAGATTATTTATCAAATACCCGTAACTAGGAACGAACCATGTTACAAATCGAAATCGACGGCAAACAGGTATCTGTGGAGCAGGGCGCGACGGTGATTGAGGCCGCGCACAAGCTCGGTACTTATATTCCGCATTTCTGTTACCACAAAAAGCTCTCCATCGCCGCCAACTGCCGTATGTGTCTGGTGGACGTGGAAAAAGCCCCCAAACCATTGCCCGCCTGCGCTACGCCGGTAACGGACGGCATGATTGTGCGCACGCATTCGGCAAAAGCCCGCGAGGCACAGGAAGGCGTGATGGAGTTTTTGCTCATCAACCATCCGCTTGATTGTCCGACCTGCGACCAGGGCGGCGAATGCCAGTTGCAGGATTTGGCGGTGGGCTACGGCAAAACCACCAGCCGCTATACCGAAGAAAAACGTTCCGTCGTCGGCAAAGACATGGGGCCTTTGGTTTCCGCCGAGGAAATGAGCCGCTGTATCCACTGTACCCGCTGCGTACGTTTCACCGAAGAAATCGCCGGCCTGCAGGAAATTGCAATGGCGAATCGCGGCGAACACTCCGAAATCATGCCTTTTATCGGCAAAGCGGTGGAAACCGAGCTGTCGGGCAACGTCATCGATTTGTGCCCCGTCGGTGCGCTGACCAGTAAACCGTTTCGTTTCAACGCGCGTACTTGGGAATTGAACCGCCGCAAATCCGTTTCCGCCCATGACGCTTTGGGCAGCAACCTAATTGTGCAGACCAAAGACCATACCGTCCGCCGCGTGCTGCCGTTGGAAAACGAAGCCATTAACGAATGCTGGCTGTCCGACCGCGACCGTTTCGCCTATGAAGGTCTGTATCACGAAAGTCGTCTGAAAAACCCGAAAATCAAACAGGGCGGCGAGTGGATGGACGTGGATTGGAAAACCGCATTGGAATATGTCCGCAGCGCGATTGAATGTATCGCCAAAGACGGCAACCAAAACCAAGTCGGCATTTGGGCGAACCCGATGAATACGGTTGAAGAGCTGTATTTAGCGAAGAAATTTGCCGACGGTTTGGGCGTTAAAAACTTCGCCACCCGCCTGCGCCAGCAGGATAAACGTCTTTCAGACGACCTCAATGGTGCGCAATGGCTGGGACAAAGTATCGAATCGCTGGCGAACAACGAAGCCGTACTGGTGGTCGGTGCGAACTTGCGCAAAGAACAGCCGCTCCTGACCGCCCGCCTGCGCCGTGCCGCCAAAGAGCGCATGGCTTTGAGCGTGTTGGCAAGCAGCAAGGAAGAATTGTTGATGCCGCTTCTAGCTCAGGAAGCGGTGCATCCCGACGAGTGGGCAGGTCGTCTGAAAAACCTGTCTGCCGATGCGGAACACGCGATTACCGCCAGCCTGAAAAACGCTGAAAAAGCAGCGGTGATTTTGGGCGCGGAAGTGCAAAACCATCCTGATTACGCCGCTATTTATGCCGTCGCGCAAGAGCTGGCTGACGCGACCGGCGCAGTGCTGGGCATTCTGCCGCAAGCCGCCAACAGCGTCGGCGCAGATGTTTTGGGCATGAACTCCGGCGAGAGCATTTCCGAAATGGCAAACGCGCCGAAACAGGCAGTTTTGCTGCTCAACGTCGAGCCGGAAATCGATACGGCGGACGGCGCGAAAGCCGTAGCCGCTTTGAAACAGGCGAAAAGCGTGATGGCGTTTACGCCGTTTGTCAGCGAAACGCTGCTGGACGTGTGCGACGTATTGCTGCCGATTGCGCCGTTTACCGAAACCTCGGGCAGCTTCATCAATATGGAAGGCCGTCTGCAATCCTTCCACGGTGTCGTTCAGGGCTTCGGCGATTCGCGTCCGTTGTGGAAAGTGTTGCGCGTATTGGGCAACCTGTTTGACCTGCAAGGCTTTGAATACCACGATACCGCTGCGATTCTGAAAGACGTGTTGGACGCGGAAAGCCTGCCGTCCAAACTGAACAACCGCGCCGCATCGACTCAAAAAGATTTTCAGACGACCTCAAACCGCCTCGTGCGCGTGGGCGGAGTCGGCATCTATCACACCGATGCCATCGTGCGCCGTTCCGCGCCGTTGCAGGCGACCAGCCATGCCGCCGTGCCTGCCGCGCGTGTGAATCCGAACACATTGGCGCGCTTAGGCCTGCAAGACGGACAAACCGCCATCGCCAAACAAAACGGCGCAGGCGTGTCCGTGATGGTCAAAGCCGATGCCGGTTTGCCTGAAAACGTGGTGCATCTGCCGCTGCATACCGAAAATGCCGCGCTGGGTGCGTTGATGGACACTATTGAACTGGCGGGAGCTTGATTATGCAGGAATGGTTCCAAAACCTCTTTGCCGCAACGCTCGGTCTGGGCGATTTGGGCATCACCGTGGGCTTGGTGGTATCCGTCATCGTCAAAATCGTGATTATCCTGATTCCGCTGATTCTGACCGTCGCCTACCTGACTTATTTCGAACGTAAAGTCATCGGCTTCATGCAGCTTCGCGTCGGCCCGAACGTAACCGGCCCGTGGGGTCTGATCCAGCCGTTTGCCGACGTGTTCAAACTCTTGTTTAAAGAGGTAACCCGTCCGAAGCTGTCAAACAAAGCCCTGTTCTATATCGGCCCGATTATGTCGCTTGCCCCGTCTTTCGCGGCGTGGGCGGTGATTCCGTTCAACGAAGAATGGGTGCTGACCAATATCAATATTGGCCTTTTGTATATCCTGATGATTACCTCGCTGTCGGTTTACGGCGTGATCATCGCGGGCTGGGCTTCCAACTCTAAATATTCGTTCTTGGGCGCAATGCGTGCTTCCGCGCAAAGCATTTCCTACGAAATCGCCATGAGCGCCGCGCTGGTGTGTGTCGTGATGGTGTCGGGCAGCATGAACTTCTCCGACATAGTCGCCGCGCAGGCAAAAGGCATCGCGGGCGGTTCCGTATTCTCGTGGAACTGGCTGCCGCTCTTCCCAATCTTCATCGTCTATCTGATTTCCGCCGTTGCCGAAACCAACCGCGCACCGTTTGACGTAGCAGAGGGCGAATCCGAAATCGTTGCCGGACACCACGTCGAATATTCCGGCTTTGCGTTCGCGCTGTTCTTCCTTGCTGAATACATTTTCATGATTCTGATTGCCGCGCTGACATCGCTGATGTTCCTCGGCGGCTGGCTGTCCCCCTTCCCGCAAAGCTGGGGATTTATCGGCACGCCTTCCGCATTCTGGATGTTCGTGAAAATGGCGGCAGTGCTGTACTGGTATCTGTGGATACGCGCCACCTTCCCGCGTTACCGCTACGACCAAATCATGCGCTTGGGCTGGAAAGTGCTGATTCCCATCGGCTTTGCCTACATCGTGATTTTGGGTCTGTGGATGATTTCGCCGCTGAATTTGTGGAAATAGGTCGTCTGAAAACGTTGATTCAGATGCGGCTTTTGAAAGGATGAAGCAAATGAAGAGATATGCAGCAACGTTGTGTTCCGCCATCTTGGCATCGTGTGCGCTTGTCGGCGGTATCCAATACGGCGGTCAAAGTGCCGCGTTCGGCGGCGACAATGTCTTGCGTAATGATGTCGCGAAGGTCATCAAGCAATGGGAAAGTGCCGCTTTTTTATGCCAAAACATCAAAGCCATCGATGCAAAAATCAGCGATGTCAAACGTGTGAAAGGGCGTATGCAGTCCGAGGAAGTGTGGACGGTACAGGCCTGCGGTCAGGTGCATCATTACAATGTGCGTATGCGTGAAGATGAACGCGGTGAAACGAATTTCAACGTTTCGTTTTTAAAATAACCAGTTTCAGACGGCTTAAAGCCCTCAAAATATTCCCTGAGATAAGGGGTTGAATAATATGGCTAACTTAGTAAAAACCTTTCTATTGGGCGAGTTGGTAAAAGGCATGGGTGTAACGCTCAAAAACTTTTTCGCCCGCAAAGACACGATTTATTTCCCCGAAGAGAAAACGCCGCAATCCGTGCGTTTCCGCGGCCTGCACGCGCAACGCCGTTATCCGAACGGTGAGGAACGCTGTATCGCGTGCAAATTGTGCGAGGCGGTGTGTCCGGCAATGGCGATCAACATCGAATCGGAAGAACGCGAAGACGGTACGCGCCGCACCAAGCGTTACGACATCGACCTGACCAAGTGTATCTTCTGCGGCTTCTGCGAAGAGGCGTGTCCGACTGATGCGATTGTGGAAACGCATATTTTTGAATACCACGGCGAGAAAAAAGGCGACTTGCACATGACCAAGCCGATCCTCTTGGCAATCGGCGACAAATACGAAGCCGAAATCGCCAAACGCAAAGCCGCTGACGCGCCGTACCGTTAAGGAGCAGACGAATGACTTTTTCCGCGATTCTGTTCTATATCCTTGCCGCCATCGTCTTATACGGCGCGCTGCGTACCGTTACCGCGAAAAACCCTGTCCACGCCGCTTTGCATCTGGTGCTGACCTTCTGCGTGAGCGCGATGATTTGGATGCTGATGCAGGCGGAGTTTTTGGGCGTGACGCTGGTGGTCGTGTATGTCGGCGCAGTGATGGTGCTGTTCCTGTTCGTCGTGATGATGCTGAATATCGACATCGAGGAAATGCGCGCCGGTTTCTGGCGGCACGCGCCTGTTGCCAGCGTTGTCGGTACGCTGTTGGCGGTTGCCCTGATTTTGATTCTGGTCAACCCGAAAACCGACCTTGCCGCATTTGGTTTGATGAAAGACATTCCTGCGGATTACAACAATATCCGCGATTTGGGCAGCCGTATTTATACCGAATACCTGTTACCGTTTGAGTTGGCGGCGGTATTGCTGCTGTTGGGTATGGTGGCGGCGATTGCGCTGGTTCACCGCAAAACCACCAATCCGAAACGTATGGATCCTGCCGACCAAGTTAAAGTACGCGCCGACCAAGGCCGTATGCGCTTGGTGAAAATGGAAGCCGTGAAACCGCAAGTCGAATCTGTGGAAGAGAGCGAAGTTTCAGACGACCTCAAGCCGAAAGAGGAGGGCAAAGCATGATTACCTTGACGCATTATCTGGTATTGGGCGCGCTCCTGTTTGGTATCAGCGCGATGGGCATCTTTATGAACCGCAAAAACGTGCTGGTATTGCTGATGTCGATCGAGCTGATGCTCTTGGCGGTAAACTTCAACTTTATCGCCTTCTCGCAGCATCTGGGCGATACCGCCGGACAAATTTTCGTATTCTTCGTATTGACCGTCGCTGCTGCCGAATCCGCCATCGGTTTGGCGATTATGGTGCTGGTGTACCGTAACCGACAAACGATTAATGTTGCCGATTTGGACGAGTTGAAAGGGTAGGGAGATAGGGGTCGTCTGAAAATGTGGATACCCCTTCCCAATATGTTTACAAGTGTATGGTCGTCAACCAATATAAAAAATGAGAAATATATCGAATTATGCCAAGCTAGGCTTATTGGCTTTCTTGATCGCTTGCTCTTCTAGTGTTGCGCTGGCTAAAAGCAGCCGTCCGGCAGGGCTATATCTAAATCCGTTTTTGGGGCCTCCTGGAACTAAAATAAAACATGTAACTGTTGCCTTATTTCCAAATCGTCAATATTGCATGCAGAGCGATGATGAGCCTGAAAAGGTACGACGTGGTACTTACCGACTGGTTAAACAAAAAATATATTTGGATAACGGCATGAAGTTGGCTAAATATAAGGACGATTTTGGCGACCCGAGTCGTGAGTTTTATAGCCTTTCACAAAATGGCAAAGAAATAGATATGTTGCTTTATGCTGATGACCAGTTTTTCATTAAAAGAGAGGGTGTTAGCCCAAAAAAATTTTGGCGTTCTCTGAAAATAGAAGTATGTAACGATTACCGTTAGACAAAACTGATGGGAAATTTGGAAGAGTAGGGGTCGTCTGAAAAGCGATTTCAGACTGTTTCAGACGACCTGATTCGGTAGGTGATCAGACGGGAGCGGATGAGAAAAGAAATTCTGGGTAAGAATAATCCGGTCTGAAATATTGGAAGAAGAATGATGGATAAAAATCAGTTAGAACAAGAATTTCATAAAGCCATGTTAAATATTTATCAGGAGGCTTTGAATTTGCCGCAACCTTACAAGGCGACACGATTTTTACAAATTGTAAATGAATTTGGTGGTAAAGAGGCGGCGGATAAATTATTGAGTACGGGGGAAAAGAAGACTCAGACCGGTTTTACAGAGCTGATTTTGAGTGGTGGCGGAGTCCACGCCTTGAAATACAGTATGGAATATTTGGTGTTACAAAAGCCGTGGTGTGATTTATTTACTGAAGAGCAATTAGCTGTGGCACGCAAACGATTGGAGCGTGTTGGATTTGTTTTTCCGAAGTAATTTTGTACGAAACAAACATAGATTTTTAAATCAATCGGATTCAATCAAATGAACGACATGACTTTATATCTCATCATTGCCCTCGTGCCTTTGGCAGGCTCGCTGATTGCGGGTTTGTTCGGCAATAAAATCGGACGTGCCGGCGCGCATACGGTTACGATACTCGGCGTGGCGGTGTCCGCCGTGCTGTCGGCTTATGTGCTGTGGGGCTTTATCGACGGCAGCCGCGCCAAGTTTGACGAGAATGTCTATACCTGGCTGACGATGGGCGGTTTGGATTTTTCCGTCGGCTTCTTGGTCGATACAATGACGGCGATGATGATGGTCGTGGTAACGGGCGTGTCGTTGATGGTGCATATCTATACCATCGGCTATATGCACGATGAAAAAGTCGGCTACCAACGCTTCTTCAGCTATATTTCTTTGTTTACATTCAGCATGTTGATGCTGATTATGAGCAATAACTTCATCCAGCTCTTCCTCGGTTGGGAAGCGGTGGGCTTGGTGTCGTATCTCTTGATCGGTTTCTATTTCAAACGTCCGAGCGCGATTTTTGCCAACCTGAAAGCCTTTTTGATTAACCGTGTCGGCGACTTCGGCTTTTTGCTCGGTATCGGCTTGGTGCTTGCCTATTTCGGCGGCAGCCTGCGTTATCAGGACGTATTCGCCTATCTGCCCAACGTCCAAAATGCTACTATCCAGCTTTTCCCCGGTGTGGAATGGTCGTTGATTACCGTAACTTGTTTACTGTTGTTTGTGGGCGCGATGGGTAAATCGGCGCAGTTCCCGCTGCATGTCTGGCTGCCCGATTCGATGGAAGGTCCGACCCCGATTTCTGCGTTGATTCACGCCGCGACGATGGTTACGGCAGGTCTGTTCATGGTGTCGCGTATGTCGCCGATTTACGAAATGAGCAGCACCGCGCTATCGGTCATTATGGTGATCGGCGCGATTACCGCCCTGTTTATGGGTTTCTTAGGCGTGATTCAAAACGACATCAAGCGCGTGGTTGCGTATTCCACCCTGTCGCAACTGGGCTATATGACCGTGGCTCTGGGCGCGTCCGCCTATTCCGTGGCGATGTTCCACGTCATGACCCACGCCTTCTTTAAAGCCTTGCTGTTCTTGGCGGCGGGTAGCGCCATTATCGGTATGCACCACGACCAAGACATGCGCCACATGGGCAATCTGAAAAAATACATGCCGATTACTTGGCTTACCATGCTGATTGGTAACTTGTCGCTGATCGGTACGCCGTTCTTCTCCGGCTTCTACTCCAAAGATTCGATTATCGAAGCAGCGAAATACAGCACCCTGCCGGGCAGCGGCTTTGCCTATTTCGCCGTCCTCGCCAGCGTGTTCGTTACCGCGTTTTACGCGTTCCGCCAATACTTTATGGTGTTCCACGGTGAAGAAAAATGGCGCAGCCTGCCCGAACACCATTCGGACGACCATGGCGAAGAACATCACGGCTTGGGTAAAAACGACAATCCGCACGAAAGCCCGCTGGTCGTTACCCTGCCGCTGATTCTGCTTGCCATTCCGTCCGTCATCATCGGCTACATCGCCATCGAACCCATGCTCTACGGCGATTTCTTCAAAGACGTGATTTTCGTCAACGCCGACGCGCATCCGACCATGCACATCATGAAAGAAGAGTTCCACGGCGCATTGGCGATGGTGTCGCACAGCCTGCATTCGCCCGTCCTCTATCTCGCTATCGCAGGCGTATTGAGCGCATGGCTTTTGTACGTCAAACTGCCGCACCTGCCCGCCAAAATCGCGCAGGCGTTCCGTCCGGTTTACGTTTTGTTTGAAAACAAATACTACCTCGACGCCCTGTATTTCAACGTCTTCGCCAAAGGCACGCGCGCGTTGGGCAACTTCTTCTGGAAAGTCGGCGATACCGCCATTATCGACAACGGCATTGTCAACGGCTCCGCCAAACTGGTCGGCGCGATTGCCGCTCAGATACGCAAAGTCCAAACCGGCTTTATCTACACCTACGCCGCCGCTATGGTGTTCGGCGTATTGGTCCTGCTCGGCATGACCTTCTGGGGATTGTTCAGATAAAGGCGGGTTTCAGACGACCTGTTCATCGCTGGTGTAGAGGTCGTCTGAAAAAGAACCACTCAAGTTGTAGGTCGGATACTTGTATCCGACATGAAAAAGAAAACAGTACGGCGTGTCGGATTCGAGAATCGACCTACGGCTGGAAGATTCGGCAAAATTAGCTTGAGACAAATAGCAGAAGCCTGAACAAACCTTTTTCAGACGACCTACTTAAAACGCGTCTGAAAAAACCAACCCATACAACTATATTTTTTATTTTAACCACAGGTTAACCACTATGTTTTCCAACTACCTACTCAGCTTGGCAATATGGATACCCATCGCTGCGGGCGTGCTGGTTTTAGCGACGGGGCCGGACAGCCGTGCGCCGCTTGCCCGTATGCTCGCTTTAATCGGTGCGCTTGCCGGTTTCTTGGTAACGC
>CAKMQH010000280.1 GCA_927911515.1 uncultured Neisseria sp. | reverse complement strand
CGCGATCGCGGCACGGCGGTCGGTCTCTTAAGGTAACGGGTTCTTTGACGATACAGGTACTGTTCGATCGGTTGCCAATCAATCACTGATCCAACTTCAATAGTGGGAAGCGGTCGATGTGTTTGGCGATCATGGCTTGTGCGGTTTGTTGGAAGAAGGTGGTCATGAGAAATCCCCTAAATGTCTTGGTGGGATTTAGGGGATTTTGGGATTTGCAAAGGTCTCACTACCCGTACACGGCGGGCGTTGCCGCCTTGTCTCATTTTTATTTTAATCCACTATAACGCTGAATTTTCGATAAGAATAAATGAGATAAATCATTTCTGTGGATTTCGGTTTGCACAAAAAGGGCAGTAGGATGAATGCCTTGTCCATGTGATGCCGCCAAAGAATAAAAAAGGTCGTCTGAAACCCGTATTTCAGGTTTCAGACGACCTTTTGTCTGTATTCTCAGACGGATAGCTTACATTTGCTGTTGCGCCGCTTTGATGGCGTTTTGGTCGGGATTAATCAAAATCTCGACGCGGCGGTTTTGGGCGCGGCCTTCGGCAGTGGCGTTAGACGCGATAGGATGGCGTGAGCCGTAGCCGGCGGTGGTCAGGCGCGAGCCGTTCACGCCGCGCGATTGCAGGTAGTCGGCAACGGCAAGCGCACGGTTGCGCGACAGCGGTTCGTTGATGGCGTCGTTGCCGGTGGTTGTCGGTATGACCGTTAATCGTCAAAGTCGTGTCGGGGTATTGCACCAGCGTTTCGGAGGCGGTCGCCAGAGCGTTTCGCGCCTGATCGCTCAATGCCGCGCTGCCTGTGGCGAAGGTGACGTTTTCAGGCATGACCAGCTTGATTTGGTTGCCTTGGCGTTCCACTTCGATGTTGGTGTTTTTCAGGTTTTCGCGCAGTTTTTTCTCTTGATAGTCCATGTAGCCGCCTACGCCCGCACCAATCGCGCCACACGCCAACGCGGAATTGCGCGCGCCTTTGCCGCCGTGGGTCAGTGCGCCGACGATGCCGCACACTGCCGCGCCGCCCAAGCCGTACATGGCGGTTTTGCTGGTGTTGCGTTGTCCGCTTACAGGGTCGGTTACGCAGCCGGTCAGAGCCAAGGGAATTGCCAATGCGGCAACGGTCAGGGATTTAAAGAGTTTCATTGAGATGTCCTTTCAACAACGACACAGGGGTCGTCTGAAAATCAGTTGGAAGAAGAGATGGCTCCCGCCATGATTCATATTGTCCTTAATCCAATCTCCGTTCATCCAAAATTGCCCGCACGTTTCAGGGATAACGCAATGGGTAACTTGAATAAGATATTTTTATTCCAAACAATAGATTGGATTGGGCTGGATAGGTCATCACGCAGGACTGTCTATTTGATTGGGTAAAAGAAAAGCGGTTTGGTTCACTGAAAACTGATAATTTGACTATGGCGGCATACGGATTTACTGCGGCAACACTTTCCTTAACGCTGTTTCGCACGATGCCGCCGATACCATCCCGCCAGCGCAAATTTCACGCGCACTTTCACATCATAGCCCACAGACCCCGCGCCCAAGATGAACAAGATTGCCGATACCGGCAGCGCGAAATGGTGTCCGATTTTGTGGTAGCCCCAAGCACCCACGACGCCGCCCAGTAGGAATGCCCACATCAAACCGTTCAACAGCCACATCTTCGGTTTGTTCACATGCACATGAGGCAGGCGCGGATGGTGTTTTTTCGAATAATACAGCGCGCGCGAAAGCTCGATGCCCAAGTCGGTCGCCGTGCCGGTCATGTGTGTCGAACGGATGGCGCCGCCGGACAAAAGCGTCATCACCGTATTGTGCATCCCCATGATGAAACACAATAAAAACAAAGCCAAAGACGGGAAAACCGTATTGCCCATCCCGATGTTCCATTGTGAAGTCGTCAGTCCGAACAAGCCGAATATCAGCAGATAAACCGCTTCCAGCCACATGGAAAACCCAAAGCTGCCGCGAAACCGCTTCTGCTGCGTCCACAAAACCACCCAGCCCGAATGCGCCGCGCCGACCACAAAACACAACACGCTGATTAAAGCCACCGCCGCCGTTATCCATTCGCGCAGATACACAGCGTCCGCCAGCAGCGACATCGAGCCGGTAACGTGCGACGTGTAGCGTGCAAACGCAAAGAAACCGCCCGCATTGATCGCACCTGCCAACATCGCCATGATATAGCCCAGCCTGCGGAAGCGCGCATCGGAAATATGATGTTCGTGCAGATACGGCCTGTCCGCCTGCCAAAACGGCGGCGCGTGCAGACGTTCGTGCCGACGCTTGTGGCGGCTGGTCGGCTGCTGTTGTTCGCTTGGTGTTTCTTCGTGATGATTTGCCGTCATATCAATCCCTTTTCAATTTTTCAGACGACCTCGATTCGATTGGATATGGAGCGATATTGTATCGCTAAGGGCTTCTTCAATGAATATGGCGAAATTACTATAGTGGATTAACTTTAAACCAGTACGGCGTTGCCTCGCCTTGCCGTACTATTGTACTGTCTGCGGCTTCGTCGCCATTGTCCTGATTTAAAGTTAATCCACTATATAAATTTCAGACGACCTTGTTCCGTCAAAATCACATTTCGCGTTTTTCATCCTAAAATTTCAATTTCTCAATCAATATCGCCTGCAAGCTGTATCAGCTTGTCAAACTTTTG
>CAKMQH010000279.1 GCA_927911515.1 uncultured Neisseria sp. | reverse complement strand
TTTCATGGGTTTCTCCTTTTATAGTGGATTAAATTTAAACCAGTACGGCGTTGCCTCGCCTTGCCGTACTATTTGTAC
Source organism: uncultured Neisseria sp. (assembly GCA_927911515.1). Classification (GTDB taxonomy): domain Bacteria; phylum Pseudomonadota; class Gammaproteobacteria; order Burkholderiales; family Neisseriaceae; genus Neisseria. The sequence goes on along the minus strand of CAKMQH010000279.1, from coordinate 2,703 downwards.
TGTCTGCGGCTTCGTCGCCTTGTCCTGATTTTTGTTAATCCACTAAATATTGAAAAGGTCGTCTGAAAAGGGGAATCAGCGTCCGGACAGGTTGTGCGCCTGCCTGTGGCGGACCAGCAATTCGTAATGCCCTTGCAGGCGTTGGGCGAGTTTTTCGACGACATAGACGGAACGGTGCTGCCCGCCGGTACAGCCGATGGCGATGGTCACGTAGCTGCGGCTTTCTTTTTGCAGGCGCGGGAGCCAGTGGTTCATAAAGTGGTCGATGTCGTCCACCATTTCCTGCACCAAGGGCTGCTGGTCGAGATACTCTTGAATGGGGGCGTCCATGCCGGTGTAGGGGCGCAGCTCGGGATCGTAATAGGGATTGGGCAGGCTGCGCATATCGAACATAAAATCGGCGTTGTTCGGCACGCCGTATTTAAAACCGAATGATTCGAGGATGACCAAAAGCCCTCTGCGCTCGATGTTGAGCCATTGTTGAACAGCGTAACGCAGTTGCTGCGCGTTCATTTTGGATGTGTCGATGCAGTAGGCGATGTCTTTGAGCGGAAACAGCCATTCGCGCTCTTTTTGCAGGCTTTCCAACAGGGTAAGGCTCAATCCGGACAGCGGATGGCCGCGCCGCGTTTCGGAAAAACGGCGCACGAGTACGCTCTCTTCCGCTTCAACAAACAATACTTCGACCTGATGGCCTTCATCGCGCAGGTATTGGATTTGCTCTTGCGCTTCCTGAATGTTGATGCCGGAACGTACATCGACACTCACGCCGAGTTTGGTTTCATCAGCGCGTTCGATGTGGTGCAGCACCAGCGAAGGCAGCATTTCCAGCGGCAGGTTGTCCACGCAGAAATAGCCGAGATCTTCGAGTTGCTTAAGGGCAACGGACTTACCCGAGCCGGACAATCCGCTAATCAGGACGATTTTCATGGTTTTGTTCGTTTTCTTTGAGTTGTGTTTGATGGCGTTCGAGGAACTCTTTGGTGCTGTCTTTGCCGCGCAACTGGAGGATGTAGTTGCGCACCGCCGCTTCTACCAATACCGCAAGGTTTCGACCGACGGCGACAGGCAGGGTGACGGAACGGACGTTCACATTGAGGATGGACTCGGTTTCCGTGCGTATGCTCAAGCGGTCAAGCTGCTTCATGTAATCGTCGTCGGCAGCGACAAGGTTGATAATCAACTGGAGGATTTTTTTCGGACGGATAGAAGTTTCGCCGAAAATGTGGCGGATGTTGAGTATGCCCAAACCGCGCACTTCAAGGAAATCGCGCAGCATTGGCGGGCAGCGACCTTCGAGCGTTTCGGGGCCTGTGCGGAACAGCTCGACCGCATCATCCGCAATCAAGCTGTGTCCGCGCGAAATCAATTCCAACGCCAACTCGCTTTTACCCAAACCGGAATGTCCTGTAATCAACACGCCGATTTCAAATACATCGAGGAATACGCCGTGTTTGACGATGGAAGTTGCCAACGTGCGTTGCAGATAAATCCGCAACACATCCATCAAATACGGGCTTTCGAGCTTGGAAGTCAGCAGCGGGATGTCGTTTTTATGGCAGTAGTCGCGCAATTTGGGCGAAACCGCCAGACCGTTGGCAACGATGACCAGCGACATGGGGATATCGAAGAGTTCGCCGAAATCGTAATTCAACTCGCCCGATTCGAGACGTTTGAGATATTCGGCTTCGGCAACACCGACGACTTGGATTTGATTGGGATGGATAAAATTCAAATGGCCGACCAACGCCAAAACGGGTTTGTCGGCCTCTACTCCGATGCGGTTGTCCGCACCCGAATTGCCTGCCGCCCAAGCAAGTTGGAGTTTGTGCTGATTATCGGAAAACAGGCGGCGGACGGATATACTGGGCATTGTTTACTCTTCTGCCAGAAGTTTGCGCACCTCCTCGGCGGAGGTCGCGGACATCAAGGCTTCACGGACGGCTTTTTGCGAGAACCTGCCCGCCAGTTTGGACAAGACTTCCAAATGCTCGCCGGTCGCATTTTCCGGCACCAGCAAAGTGAAAATCAGGGAGACGGGTTTGCCGTCGGGCGCATCGAAAGCGACTGGTTCTTTCGTGCGGATAAACGCGCCGGTGGCTTTTTTCACGCAGGCATGACGGCCGTGCGGAATGGCGACGCCCTGCCCCAAACCGGTCGAACCCAGCTTTTCGCGGGCAAACAGGCAGTCGAAGACATCGCCGTGAGGTAATTCTGCTTCATGTTCAAGCAGCAGGCCCGCTTCTTCAAACAAGCGTTTTTTGCTGCCGACTTCCAAGTCCAAAACAATATGGGACAAAGGCAAAATTTCGCCGATAAGGCTCATAGAAATCTCTTTTGATGTGGCAAAATGAAATGGAATTGTACCGACTGTCCGTACAAACCTCAATCCTGAACACGCAATTTACACTCAGATTGCTAACAAGAAACGCTGCTTCTTTGATATTTCTTAACCCATACACAAGGTCGTCTGAAAACGGCGGCAAGTGGTTTATTACGGGTTCGGATACCAGATATAGTGGATTAAATTTAAATCAGGACAAGGCGACGAAGCCGCAGACAGTACAGATAGTACGGAACCGATTCACTTGGTGCTTCAGCACCTTAGAGAATCGTTCTCTTTGAGCTAAGGCGAGGCAACGCCGTACTGGTTAAATTTAATCCACTATAATCTAAAAATGGAGAAAATCATGTCAACTTTAT
>CAKMQH010000278.1 GCA_927911515.1 uncultured Neisseria sp. | reverse complement strand
GTTTGTTTCGTCTTCAGAGCCTACTATGATTTTTTTCGGTTCGACGGTGCCGTTCGGACGCCAAACTTCCACACCTTCGTCTTTGGGCGCGGTTTGGGCGGATTGGGTGTTGCTGGTGTCGGGTTTGGTATTGAGCGTACCGATAACGCCAACAATCAGTGCGCCGACGGCAATGATGGAAATGACGAAAGCGGCGCGGATAAGGTGTTTAGGTTTGAGTTGGAAAGATTCGTTTTGTTTTTTGGACATAGATCGATGTGTGAAAAGGTGGATGGGGACGGGCGGGATGTTGTTCCCGCCCTTTGGATTAGGGCTGCGTTATTCGGGTTGGGTGTAGTTTTGATACAGGGTAACGACTTTTTGTACGCCGACGGTGGTGCTGACGCGGCGGGTTACCTGCTCTTGCTCTTCGGGTGTCAGTACGCCCATGACGTAAGTAACGTTGCCGTAAGTTACGATTTTGACACGAGCCTGTGTGGCGGGTTTGAGGCCTAAAAGGGCGGTGCGGACTTTGGATGTACCCCATGTGTCGTTGGTTACGTCGCCGAATGTGCGTTCTTGGGAGGCAACGGTGATGTAGTTGTACACGCCTTCGGCGGCTTGCTCGGCGCGGGCGATTTGTTCGACGAATTGTTTTTCGCCTTCAGTGGCAACTTGTCCGAGCAGCAGCAGGTGGCGGTTGTAGCCGACGACGTTGAGTTTGGGGGTGTAACCCTGCGCTTGGTTGTTTTGGCGCAGGTAGGAGCGGGCGGTGGTTTCGACGCGTACCGCCATTACGTTGTCGTCGGTTTGCGCGCCTGTGGTGCGGCGGTCGACGGCGGATTTGGTGCCGACTGCCGCGCCGCCGAGGAGTACGCCGACACAGCCGCTGAGTGTCAGGCTTAGGAGGAGGATGGTCAGAACGGGTGCGGTATGACGTTTGATGTTCATATTTTTTCCTTGATGATGAGTTCGGCGGATATGTTTCAGACGACCTTTAAAAGAGGTCGTCTGAAAAAAGGCTTACATTCCTTCAAGCAACATGGAGTCGATGCAGTCGCACATGGCGTGTATCAGCAGGATATGGTTTTCCTGAATGCGGGCGGTGCGCGGGTAGGGGACGTTGAGCAGTACGTCGGTGTCTTTGAGCATGGCGGCGATTTTACCGCCGTCACGGCCGGTCATGGCGATGACGTGCATATCGCGTTCGTGTGCCGCTTTGATGGCTTCGATAACGTTGGCAGAGTTGCCGGAGGTAGAGATGCCGACCAAAACGTCGCCGGCACGCCCAAGCGCGCGCACTTGTTTGCTGAATACATGATCGAAGCCGTAGTCGTTGCCGATGGCGGTCAGCGCGGAAGTATCCGTCGTTAGCGCGACGGCGGCAAGTTCCATACGCTCTTTTTCAAAGCGTCCGGTCATTTCGGCGGCGAAGTGCTGCGCGTCGGCAGCCGAACCGCCGTTGCCGCAGGCTAAGATTTTGCCGTCGTTCATCAGGCATTGCAGCATCAATTCGGCTGCTTGAGCGGTCGGCTCGACCAACACTTTTTCGGCTTCCTGCTTGGCAAGGATGCTTTCGGCGAAATGGGCGGCAACGCGCTCTTGTAAAGTCGTCATATCGTCAACCTGTAATATTCTTTATCCATTCGGGCGGGCGGTTTCCTTCTATGAGTACCGCATCGATACGGCACGCGGTATGCGTCATGCCGTTTTGTTGCAGATAATACTCCGCAGACCGTTGCAGTTTCAATAACTTAGACGGCGAAATACTGTATGCGGCACCGCCGAAACCCTGATTTTTGCGGTATTTTACTTCAACAAACAGAATCATGTTACCGTTTTTGACAATCAAATCGATTTCGCCGTAAGCGCAGTGCCAGTTGCGCGCGATGAGTTTGCAGCCTTGCGAAAGAAGAAACGCCAGCGCGGCATCTTCGCCCGCCACCCCTTGTTTGTGGTTCAGACGCATGGAGGTTTACCCCGTATAATATCGTTATATTGTTTTCAGACGACCTGATAAAGCCATGTTTCAAAAACACCTTCAAAAAGCCGCCGACAGTATTGAAAAACGGACATTATACGTTGTCGCCACGCCCATCGGCAATTTGGCGGACATCACCCTGCGCGCGCTCGCCGTCCTGCAAAAAGCCGATATTATCTGCGCCGAAGATACGCGCGTTACCGCACAGCTTCTAAGCGCATACGGCATACAGGGCAAGCTCGTCAGCGTGCGCGAGCATAACGAACAGCAGATGGCGGACAAAATCATCAACCATCTTTCAGACGACCTCACTGTCGCACAAGTTTCCGACGCAGGTACGCCTGCGGTTTGCGATCCCGGTGCGAAACTCGCCCGCCGCGTGCGTGAGGCAGGGTTTAAAGTTGTCCCCGTTGTCGGTGCGAGCGCGGTGATGGGGGGCGTTGAGCGTTGCGGGCGTTACCGAACCCAATTTCTATTTCAACGGTTTCCTGCCGCCAAAATCCGGCGAACGGCAGAAGCTGCTTGCCAAATGGGCGCAGGCTGATTTTTCTGTTGTAATGTTCGAAACTCCGCACCGTATCGAAGCCACCCTTGCCGACATGGCAGTTCTTTTCCCTGAGCGCAGCCTTACCCTCGCCCGAGAAATCACTAAAACCTTCGAAACCTTCCTTAGTGGTACCGTTACTGAAATTCAGACGACCCTGAAAAACGACGGCAATCAAGCGCGCGGAGAAATGGTGCTCATCCTCCATCCCGCGCTTCGTGAAAAACACGATACCTTGCCCGATGCCGCGCAAAACGTTATGAAAATCCTCGCTGCCGAGCTGCCCACCAAGCAGGCCGCCGAACTTGCCGCCAAAATTACCGGCGAAAGCAAAAAAGCCTTGTATGACTTGGCGTTGGGGTGGAAACGGGTTTCAGACGACGTTTGAACTTGATGAGGTCGTCTGAAACAAGAGGGAAGGGTGGTTGTTTAGCATAATTCGGATTGACATCGGTCATGCGCTGAGTCACGGACTTTTGAGCAAAGAAGATTTAGATTTTTTAATTTCATTGCCCAGATGTTTGCTAACTTGCCTTGTTTTATTTTAAGCAAAATAAATAAGAAAATTTCATAAAGCTTGATGGTGAAGGTCGTCTGAAACATTCAGATAACCTTCTTTTAAAATTAAGATGGAAATATCGACAATTTAGCCGACCAATGTCTGTAATTGTATGTAATGCGTGATATAATGCGAATTCTTTGCCTTACGTTAAGGTGAAATCAGATATAGACTCACAAAGATTAACATATTGCTTGACGTACATAGGCTTCTTGATTATATTTAGCCTCGCATTACTGTCGGGATTTCCCGTTTTTTATGAAGCAGATTCTCATCTTACAAATTCTGGTTTTGACAGCGGTTGCGCTGATTAGCGCCGCATTTTTAGGTTTGGCAGGATTTTGGTCTGCTGTTGCAGGTGGGTTTTCCTACCTTCTCCCTTCCGCTTTCGCAGTTTTACTTTTAAAACTTTCCAAACGTAATCCTTTGTATCATGGTAAGGCTTTCATTATTGGGGAAGTTTTAAAAGTAGTGCTGTCGCTGGTGATGATGCTTGCCGTATTTATGGTTTGGCATCAGTCTTTGATATTCTTTCCGTTCTTGTTCGGATTGCTCGGTGTCAGCCATTTGGTTTTTTTAGTATCGTTGAGAGTGAAGCATTATGGCAGGTGACAAAATTACTGCTACTGATTACATCACGCACCACTTGCAAAGTTTAACCAGCCTTTCCGATGTGGCTAAAGGACAGGGTCTGGACAATATTGCTGATTTTTCTTTTATTAATATTGATGCAATATTTTTCTCTGTATTGTTGGGTGTAATCGGCAGTTTCCTACTTTTGCGTGGAGCCAAGAAGGCGACAGCAGGTGTACCCGGTCGTTTTCAGGCTGCTGTCGAGATTTTGTTTGAATTTGTGGATGATATGTGTAAAAGCATTATTCACAACGAACAATCCCGAAAAGCCATTGCTCCGTTGGGCTTGACCCTGTTCGTATGGATTTCCTGATGAATGCCATGGATATGCTGCCGGTGGATTTGTTCCCGTGGCTGTGGCAAAACATTACCGGTAACCATCATGCATTGCTGCGCATTGTGCCGACTGCAGATTTGAATACTACTTTGGCGTTGGCTATCGGTGTCTTGGTAATTTGTATTTATTACAATATCAAAATCAAAGGTGTTCGTGGTTGGATTCATGAGTTGTTCAGCGCTCCGTTTGGCGCCAAACTTGCTCCCGCCAACTTTCTTTTGAATCTTGTTGAATTCCTTTCTAAAACAGTTTCTCACGGTATGCGGTTGTTCGGTAATATGTATGCCGGCGAGCTGGTGTTCCTCCTGATTGCTTTGCTGGGTGGTGCTTGGGCATCATCTGGAAGCGTTGAAGTGTTGGATCCGATTCTGTTTGGTTTCCACATCCTTGCCGGATTGGCATGGGCAATTTTCCATATTTTGGTGATTACCCTGCAGGCATTTATCTTTATGGCCTTGGCGTTTGTCTATATTGGACAAGCTCATGATGCACATTAATTATTAGGTAGTTTTTCATTAACTTTCTTTGTTTTCTCAAGGAGTAAAAAATGGGTTTGGTAGCAATTGCATGTGGTTTGATCGTAGCATTGGGTGCATTGGGTGCCTCTATCGGTATCGCAATGGTAGGTTCAAATATTTGGAGTCTTCTGCGCGTCAACCTGAATTGATTGGTCCGCTGCAAACTAAATTGTTCCTGATCGCTGGTCTGATTGATGCTGCATTCCTGATTGGTGTGGCTATTGCGCTGTTGTTCGCCTTCGTTAAACCATTTGGTGCATAATCAAACGGCGTGTTCCGTCTAGGTACAGACTTTGGTCTGTTTGATTAACACTAGTACGAAGGTTAACTAACGTGAATATTAATGCAACCTTATTCGCTCAAATCATCGTCTTTTTCGGTTTGGTTTGGTTTACCATGAAATTTGTGTGGCCGCCAATCGCAAAAGCATTAGATGAGCGTGCCGCAAAAATTGCCGAAGGCTTGGCTGCTGCCGAGCGCGGTAAGAGCGATTTTGAACAGGCAGAGAAGAAAGTTGCAGAACTCTTGGCTGAAGGGCGTAACCAAGTTTCCGAATGGTAGCTAACGCCGAAAAACGTGCCGCCAAAATCGTAGAAGAAGCAAAAGAACAAGCTTCTGTCGAGGCGGTGCGGATTACAGCACAAGCTAAAGCCGATGCGCAGCAAGAAATGAATCGTGCACGCGAAGTTTTGCGTGAACAAGTTGCTGCGTTGGCGGTTAAAGGTGCCGAGTCTATTTTGCGCAGTGAAGTTGATACTTCCAAACATGCGCAGTTGCTCAGTGCTTTAAAACAGGAGCTGTAATCTTATGGCTGAGTTCGCAACGATTGCCAGACCTTATGCGAAAGCATTATTCAATCTGGCGCAGGAAAAAAACCAAATTGAGTCTTGGTTGGGTGGACTGGAAGAATTAGCCGCGGTTGTTCAAAATGAGAAAGTTATTTCTTTGATTGAGCGACCTGAAACAAATACTTCTGAAAAGGTAAATGTGCTTGCAGAACTCATTGAGTTAAAAAGTGATGAATTGAAAAATTTCATTACTGTTCTGGCAGAGCAAAAACGTTTGCCCGTATTGCCTGAAGTCTATGCTCAATATCAAGCTTTAACCTTGTCATTCAATCATACTAAGTCCGCTGTAATTTACAGCGCTTATCCATTGACTGAAGATCAACTGGCTGAGTTGGCTGAAATATTGAAAAAACGCTTTGACAGTAAGTTGCAAATTACAACTGAAGTTGCGCCTGAGTTAATTGGCGGTGTCAAAGTTGAAGTGGGTGACCAGGTCTTGGATTTGTCGGTACAGGGTAAGTTGAATGCCCTGTATGCGACTATGACAAATTAGGAGAGTTTTCATGCAGCTTAATCCTGCTGAAATTAGCGATTTGATTAAAGCTAAAATTGAAAATCTGTCTGGAAATACAGAAGTGCGTACCCGTGGTACCGTTATTTCTGTAACAGACGGTATTGTTCGTATTCATGGCTTGTCAGACGCAATGCAAGGTGAGATGCTCGAATTCCCGGGTAACACTTTCGGTTTGGCGATGAACTTGGAGCGTGACTCCGTCGGCGCCGTAGTGTTGGGTGAATACGAACATATTAAAGAAGGCGACACAGTTACTTGTACCGGCCGTATTTTGGAAGTACCTGTCGGTCGTGAATTGGTTGGTCGCGTTGTAGATGCACTGGGTCGTCCGATTGATGGCAAAGGTCCGATCAACACATCTTCTACTGCACCTATCGAAAAAATTGCACCAGGTGTGATTGCCCGTAAATCGGTTGACCAGCCTATGCAAACTGGTCTGAAGGCCATTGACTCAATGGTTCCGATTGGTCGCGGTCAACGTGAGCTGATCATTGGTGACCGTCAAACAGGTAAAACAGCCGTAGCATTGGATGCTATTGTTAACCAAAAAGGCACAGGCGTTATCTGTATTTATGTTGCAATCGGTCAAAAAGCGTCTTCCATTGCTAACGTAGTACGCAAATTGGAAGAGCATGGTGCAATGGAACACACTATTGTGGTTGCTGCGACCGCTTCTGAGGCGGCCGCTCTGCAATATATCGCACCTTATGCAGGTTGTACTATGGGCGAGTTCTTCCGCGACCGCGGTGAAGACGCATTGATTGTATATGATGACTTGTCCAAACAAGCTGTTGCTTACCGTCAAATTTCCCTGTTGCTGCGCCGTCCTCCCGGTCGTGAAGCCTATCCTGGCGACGTTTTCTATCTGCACTCCCGCTTGTTGGAACGTGCTGCCCGTGTAAATGAACACGAAGTTGAAAAGCTGACTAATGGCGAAGTGAAGGGCAAAACAGGCTCTTTGACTGCATTGCCGATTATTGAAACGCAAGCCGGTGACGTATCTGCATTCGTACCGACAAACGTGATTTCGATTACCGACGGTCAAATTTTCTTGGAAACCGACTTGTTTAATGCTGGTATTCGTCCTGCGATTAATGCCGGTATTTCGGTATCGCGCGTAGGTGGTGCAGCGCAAACTAAAGTAATTAAAAAATTGGGTGGCGGTATCCGTTTGGCACTCGCTCAATATCGTGAGTTGGCAGCCTTCTCGCAATTTGCTTCAGATTTGGATGAAGCTACACGCAAACAGCTGCAACACGGTGAAGTGGTTACTGAATTGATGAAACAAAAACAATTCAGCACTTTGGATACAGCCGAAATGGCTTTGACTTTGTGGGCCATTAATAATGGCTCTTACGAAGATGTACCAGTACCCAAGGCATTGGCTTTCGAAGCGGAATTTTTGAGCTTTGTACGCACTCAGTATCCTGGTGTTTTAGAAGCAATCAACGCATCAGGTGCGATGTCCGATGAAAGTGAAAAAACATTGACTGAAGCCATGAATTCTTTCAAATCTTCTTATGCTTACCAAGCCTAAGAGCTGAAATGAAAGGAGTCTGAAATGGCAGTCGGAAAAGAGATTCTCACCAAAATCCGTAGTGTTCAAAATACCCAAAAGATCACTAAAGCGATGCAAATGGTGTCAACCTCTAAAATGCGGAAGACTCAGGAACGGATGCGCTTAGCGCGTCCGTATGCCGAAAAAGTGCGGACAGTTATGAGTCATTTGGCGCGAACCAATGAAGATCATGGTATTAAATTATTGGCACCTCATCGTGAAACACGTCGGGTGGGTTTCATTTTAATCACCTCTGATAAAGGTCTTTGCGGTGGTTTGAACGCGAATGTTTTGAAGAAATTTTTAGCGCAAGTCCAAGAATACCAAGAGCAGGGCATTGAAGTTGATGTTGTCTGTTTAGGTAGTAAAGGCTTAGCCACTTGTCAAAACATCGGTTTGAACGTTATTGCCAGTGCGATTAATTTGGGGATACCCAAAAATGGAATTGCTGCTTGGGTCATTGACTGAAATCTTCCAACGTTACGAGAAGCATGAGTTAGATAAAATACATTTGGTATATTCGCGTTTTGTTAATACCATGCGTCAAGAACCACGGTTGGAGGTTCTGCTGCCGATCGGCGAAAATGTGATAGAAGACGAGAATAACTATTCTTCATTCAGTTGGGAATATCGTTATGAACCAAGTCCTATCGCTGTGTTGGAATATCTGGTTCGCCGCTATTTAGAGTCTGTGGTTTATCAAGCATTGAGTGACAATATGGCATCAGAGCAAGCTGCGCGTATGGTGGCGATGAAAGCTGCCACCGACAATGCAGGCAATGCCATTAAAGAGTTGCGTTTGGTATATAACAAATCGCGTCAAGCTGCGATTACCACGGAATTGTCAGAAATTGTAGCAGGTGCAGCGGCAGTTTAATGTCGTCTGAAACCTGAACAGGAAATTAGGATACGATAATGAGCCAAGCAAAATCGTACAAATTATTGGTGCGGTAGTTGACGTGGAGTTTCCGCGCGATGCCATTCCGCATGTTTACGACGCCCTGAAATTGGATGCAAACGGCCTGACTTTGGAAGTACAACAGCTTCTGGGCGACGGCGTGGTTCGTACTATTGCAATGGGTAGTTCGGACGGTCTGAAACGCGGCATGACTGTAAGCAATACAGATGCGCCGATTACTGTGCCGGTAGGTAAAGGTACTTTGGGACGTATTGTCGATGTGTTGGGTACACCTGTTGATGAAGCAGGTCCGATTGATACCGACAAACACCGTGCTATCCATCAGACAGCTCCGAAATTCGATGAGTTGTCTGCTACTACCGAGCTGCTGGAAACAGGCATTAAAGTGATTGACTTGCTGTGTCCGTTTGCCAAAGGCGGTAAAGTAGGTCTGTTCGGTGGTGCCGGTGTAGGCAAAACCGTCAACATGATGGAATTGATTAACAACATCGCCAAAGCGCATAGTGGTTTGTCCGTGTTCGCCGGTGTGGGGGAACGTACCCGTGAAGGTAACGACTTCTACCACGAGATGAAAGATTCCAACGTATTGGACAAAGTGGCGATGGTTTACGGTCAGATGAACGAACCTCCGGGTAACCGTCTGCGTGTAGCCTTGACCGGTTTGACGATGGCCGAATACTTCCGTGATGAAAAAGACGAAAGCGGCAAAGGTCGCGACGTATTGTTCTTCGTGGACAACATTTACCGTTACACTCTGGCCGGTACAGAAGTATCCGCATTGCTCGGTCGTATGCCTTCAGCAGTAGGTTACCAACCGACATTGGCTGAAGAAATGGGTCGTCTGCAAGAGCGTATTACCTCTACTCAAACAGGCTCCATTACTTCTATCCAAGCCGTATATGTACCTGCGGATGACTTGACTGACCCGTCTCCTGCAACAACATTTGCCCACTTGGACGCTACCGTCGTATTGAGCCGTGATATTGCATCTTTGGGTATTTACCCTGCGGTTGACCCGCTTGACTCTACTTCACGCCAGCTGGATCCGATGGTATTGGGTCAAGAGCACTATGACGTAGCCCGCGGCGTACAATCTACTCTGCAAAAATACAAAGAATTGCGCGATATTATCGCCATTCTCGGTATGGACGAATTGTCAGACGAAGATAAACTGACCGTGATGCGCGCGCGTAAGATCCAACGCTTCCTGTCGCAACCGTTCCACGTTGCCGAAGTATTTACCGGCTCTCCCGGCAAATATGTATCGCTGCGTGACACCATTGCCGGCTTTAAAGCTATCTTGAGCGGTGAATACGACCATCTGCCTGAACAAGCTTTCTACATGGTAGGCGGTATCGAAGAAGCGGTCGAGAAAGCGAAAACCTTAAACTAAGGAGGTCGGCATGAGCGTCATGCGAGTTGAAGTGGTAAGTAGCGAGCAGAACATTTATTCAGGCGAAGCCAGTTTTGTAGTGGTTCCGACTATTCAAGGTGAGCTCGGTATTTATCCGCGACACGAGCCGATTATGAGTTTGGTACGTCCCGGAGCTTTGCGTTTGACCGTTCCGGGTGAAGCCGAAGAAGTACTTGTTGCCGTTTCCGGCGGTGTGCTGGAAGTGCAGCCCAACCAACTTACTGTGTTGGCAGATGTTGCCGTACGCAGTTCCGAGATGGATCGCGAGCGCGCGGAAGCTGCCAAGAAAGCGGCGGAAACCGGCATTTCTCAAGCGAAAGACGATAAATCGCTGGCTGAAGCACACAAAGCCTTAGCCGCAGCGATTGCCCAGCTCAAAACCTTGGATTATCTTCGTTCGCACAAAAACAAATAAGCAGATTTGCTTTACAAAAAGCACGGTTGATTACCGTGCTTTTTATTTTTTGGATTAAGTGGAAAATATGAGAGATTCGGTGAAGTAAGCTCAACTAGGAAAGCGCATTCTGGCTGTTATTTTTTTACACAAACGGGAGTGTATGGGTAGGATGGGTTGTGATTTTTATCCGCGAGAATTTCTACGAAGCCATTCAGAGTTAAAGAGAGATTTTTGTTTGTGATGGAAGGGCGGGGCTGGATATTTTCTGATCCGAATGACAATGATTATGTTTGGAGGTCGTCTGAAACCCATGTTCAACGCTTAATGCCATGGAAACTGTGTTTTCAGACGACCTTTTTCCATTAATTACTATTGCTTAACAGGTTTCAAAGTCGGTAAAACCGTATCCCAAATCGCCAGCACTTCGGCTTCGCTGCGCTTCGTCCCGTCTTTCTTCTCCGTGCCGAACTGCATCATGATGCGCGGGTCGCCGCCGTCGCGTTCCCAAAAAAACATATATTTGTTGCCGCCCCATTTCACCAGCTTTTCCTCGCCGGACATACCGTTGATGGTGCGTTTACCTTGGCGGATGGTGTGCGTTAGGGCTTTAACCATTACACCCTTATCTAAATTAACCTTGCGTTTCAGCAGTGTTGGTTCACCTGCTTTCAACACATCGCCGTGCATGATTTCCAGACTCATATCGTGTTGTTTAGCAAATGCGACGGTGCTATGAACCTCAAACGGTTTTTTGCCGTCATCGGCGATAAAACCGCCTATCAGGCAGATGCCGTGTCGGTTCGGCACTTCAAATTCCTGCCTGATTTTCAAACCGCGGAGGATTTCTTGGCGGAATTTTTTCTCCATGCCATCTATCAATTCTTTCTCTTTGGCTTTCCAGTCGGCAGGAGCTTTGCCATGATCAGAAGGAATACGGAAATAACTGCGTACGATATAGGCATCGTTATTATCCAGCTTGAAATATAAATAAGCTTCGTAGGGCATACCACGATCTCTGATAATATGCTCCCATTCAAAATCCCTGCGTGTTACCTGCATCATCGCCCGATCCGGAATCAGCGTGCGGGTATCAACGACAATATCGGTACCAAATTCCCCAGTAGTTTTAAATTCATTAATATTCCTGACATTTCTATTCCAGTCATTAAACATAACCATCACGCTCCAGCCGTTGTAATCAAGGTGTGTACTGCCATGACGGCGATGGGACGGTAGGCGCAATTGATAGCGGCCGCTGCAATAAGGCTGTTCGGTCCAGTAGGCGGTGTCGATGGCGGTTTTGGTAACAGTTGGCGAAGTTTCTGCCGATGGGGACGCGGTAGGCGTGCAGGCAGTGGCTGCGAGTATGAGGGATAGGGCAGTTATGCGGATGGTCATGGATAAGCTCCGTGATTGAATAGGGGTCGTCTGAAAGTATAGTTTGATTCAGATGATCTTTGTCATAAAACGGGCTTGGCGGTATTTATTGAATATGGGTGGAAATTTGAGGTGTGTTTGGGCGTGCTTGAGGTTTGGGATGGCTTTTACTGCCTGATGGTTTGAGACAAGTTTGTGTTTACGCCGAACTATTTTTCTTCTTTATTGTCTTTTCCCAAGGTATCGTCTTTTGTTACGGCTTTATTTGCAAAAATTGTTAATATCCGAAAATTTGATTATACTCATAAAGTATTAGTGCTTTTGGTTTATAATCCATTATTGTAGATTCACTTTTTATTCTGAATCTGCCAATGCCCGATTGAAGACCGTTATGTAAAAAATGGCAGTGATGCGTATTTCGATTGCTATTTTTCTCGGTGGATTTAAATAAACATGCAAGGCAGGAGCTTGGCGTTTTATTTCAATCCGCTCAAAACAACAGAGAGAATTTATGGACACAACCAAACCTACTCCTCGTTCCGAACAACAAGCGAACCGCCGCTATCTGACCGTGTGGCGGTGGCATTTTTATTTCGGACTTCTGGTCGCCCCCTTTCTGACCCTGCTTGCCATAACAGGGTTGGGAATGCTTCTATTTGCCAACATTACCGGCAAAGAGGGTGAGCGTATACACGTTACCCCGCAGGCGCAAGTGCAGCCTTTGTCGGCGCAGGCGGAAGCAGCGCGGCAGTCTGTTAATGCCGAAACCGCGTCGGTGGTGCAATATGTCGCGCCGCGCGCCAATGATATGGTTGCCGTGTTCCGTGTGGACAATGGCGACAAGGCAATGATGGTCGCCGTCGATCCCTACACGGCGAAGGTCGTCAATTCAATGCCGCGCAATGACGGCTGGTATCACATCATGGACGAAATCCATGGCGATATGATGATCGGTCCGGTGGGCGACTATATACTGGAAACAGCGGCTTCGCTGACTATCCTGATGATTATTACCGGTATTTACCTGTGGTGGGCGAAACAGCGCAGCCTGAAATCCATGCTTGTGCCGAAAGCAGGCAAAGGGCGCACATGGTGGCGTAGCATGCACGGCGCATTCGGCACTTGGGTTTCTTTGCTTCTATTGCTGTTCTGCCTGTCGGGCGTTGCTTGGGCAGGTATTTGGGGCGGTAAGCTGGTTCAGTCTTGGAGCCAATTCCCTGCCGGCAAATGGGGCGTCGAACCGAACCCTGTATCTACCGTGCCGACCCACGGCGATGTCTTGAACGACGGTAAAATCAAAGAAGTTCCTTGGGTTCTGGAGCTTACGCCCATGCCTGTTTCCGGTACGACGAAGGGCGAAAACGGCATCAATCCGAGCGAGCCGATGACTTTGGAAACAGTTGACCGCTTTGCCCGCGAAATCGGTTTTGAAGGCCGCTACAAGCTCAATCTGCCTAAAGGCGAAACGGGCGTGTGGACGCTGTCTCAGGACTCGATGAGCTACGATATGACCAGTCCGACTGCCGACCGCACGGTACACATCGATCAATACAGCGGCAAAGTCCTTGCCGACATCCATTACGACGATTACAACTTCTTCGGCAAATTCATGGCAGTCAGCATCGCGCTGCATATCGGCACGATGGGCTGGTGGAGCGTGTTGGCAAACGTCTTGTTCTGCTTGGCGGTCATCTTCATCTGCGTCAGCGGCTGCGTGATGTGGTGGAAACGCCGTCCTACAAAAGCGGGCGGACTGGTTCCTCCGGCGCAGAAAATCGAGCTGCCAGTATGGTGGGCAATGGCTGTGCCGCTGTTGATTGTGGCGGTATTGTTCCCGACCGCCATCGCCGCCATCGCCGTGATTTGGATTTTGGATACGGCTTTGCTGTCGCGGATTCCGGCGCTGTCGCTGTGGTTCAAATAAACTATAGTGGATTAAATTTAAATCAGGACAAGGCGACGAAGCCGCAGACAGTACAGATAGTACGGCAAGGCGAGGCAACGCCGTACTGGTTTAAAGTTAATCCACTATAAACGCTTATGGCGCGTGGCAGACGATAAGCCGTCAGGCTTGATTTGCCAAAGCTAAAAGGTCGTCTGAAAACCAAATTAGGTTTTCAGACGACTTTTTTGAAGATTAACTGCAAATACTTGAATCGGTCAGAAGCTAAGGGGAGATAATCTACTTCAGTTCCTTAAGTATTTTTGGGTTGTATGAAATGCTCAGCTTCTTTCAGGATTTCAGGTTTCACGATTCCCTGTAAATCCTGAGTAGGAAT
>CAKMQH010000277.1 GCA_927911515.1 uncultured Neisseria sp. | reverse complement strand
ACGGCGTTGCCTCGCCTTAGCTCAAAGAGAACGATTCTCTAAGGTGCTGAAGCACCAAGTGAATCGGTTCCGTACTATCTGTACTGTCTGCGGCTTCGTCGCCTTGTCCTGATTTAAAGTTAATCCACTATATTGAACCGCTTTGCCGGGCGGGTAGAATAGCATTGTCAGAATAGTCACTTGGTGTATTTACCTAATTTATCAAAGAGAAAAAAAGCAATAATTATCAACAATTAATAAAAAGAACTATCAATTTTGGATATTTTTTATCAAACATGGCTCATTAACAGGAAAACTTTTCTAAATCTCTATTTTTATTTGATTTATGCACAATTTTCATATCCGTTTCCGCCGCGTGGTTGCTATCGCCGGTGTGGTATTTTTGCCTTTGGCGATATTGATTGCCGTCCGTCTGCACACGCACGGCGGTTTTGAATTTGAAAAACCTTTAATGATGTGGGTTCACCATAATATCGGCGAAGGCTTTTTCCCCATTGCCACTGTTTTGCATTATTTGGGCAAAACCGCCATTGCCGTCCCTCTAATCGGCATCGCGGCTTGGTGGCTGTATCGGGTCGGCAACCGTCGCGGCGCATTGTTTTGCGTTTCCGCCGCCTTGATACCGACGCTGAATATGCTGCTGATTAAAAATTGGTTTGAGCGTCCGCGACCGCTGTTTTGGCCGCGCATGATTGAAGAGACCAACTTTTTCGTTTCCCAGCGGACACAGTACATTTTCCGCCGCCATTGCCGTCATGATGATTATGTTGTGCCGTGAGACGCCCTATCGGCGTGTTGCGTGGCTGATCGGCATCGCCTTTGCACTGAGTACCGGTTTTTCGCGCGTTTATCTGGGCGTGCATTACCCGACCGACGTTTGGGCGGGCTGGACAAACGGCACGCTGACCGCGTTGTTGGTTTATTATTTCGTGTTCAGGGGCCGCTATCTTTCAGACGACCCTGCCGTCTCCCAAATATCTTCAGATTATGAATAACTTATCGCCCAATACACCGTTTTGGCTGCGCAACGGCCACGCCGACACCATCTTTGCCAAATTCCTGCAACGTCCTTCCTCCGCTTACCGGCGCGAGTTGCTGCCCGACAGCACCGGCAAAGCACAAGTCGCCTACGATTTTGTCGACAGCCCGAATCCCGACGCGCCGCTGGTGGTTTTGTTTCACGGCTTGGAAGGCAGCAGCCACAGCCATTACGCGGTCGAGTTGATGCGCGCGGTACAAGACAAAGGCTGGAACGGCGTGGTCGCGCATTTCCGCAGTTGCGGCGGCATCCCCAATACAGCGCCCGTGTTCTACCACTTGGGCGATACGCTCGAAATCGCCTTTATGCTCGACACGCTTGCCGCACGTTATCCCGTCATTTACGCGGCAGGCGTTTCGCTCGGCGGCAATGCCTTGGCAAAATATTTGGGCGAACAAGGCAGCAATGCGCTGCCCCGCGCCGCCGCCGTCATCTCCGCGCCGGTCGATGCGACGCTGGCGGGTACGCGCTTCGACAAAGGCATGTCGCGCCTGTTATATACCCGTTATTTTTTGAACTCGTTGCTGCCCAAAGCCCGCAACGTCGCCGATCTGCAGAATGCCCATCCCGACCGCGATGCGGCTGCCCTGTTGAACCAATGCAAAACGCTGGGCGACTTCGACGATACGTTTACCGCGCCGCTGCACGGTTTTGCCGATCGTTTCGACTATTACCGCCGCGCTTCGTGCAAACCTTGGCTCAAAACGGTCGCCAGTCCTTTGCTGCTGCTCAACGCCGTCAACGATCCCTTCCTGCCGCCCGAAGCCCTGCCGAATGCGGACGAAGTGTCTTCATCCGTCACGCTTTTGCAGCCCGAACACGGCGGACACGTCGGTTTCGTCAGCCGCGACGGGGGTCGTCTGAATCTGCAATGGCTGCCACAAACGGTATTGTCTTATTTCGCACAATTTGAATAGGGTTCCCAATTGGCTGTCGGCGTTGCGTTGAGGCAAACGGTTGAAACAAACAAAAGGTCGTCTGAAAACCCGTATTTCAGGTTTTCAGAGACCTTATTTACTGCTAAACGGCTAACCGCTCAATCAGTCATGACCGATGTCGACGGTTTTCTCTTTGTAGCGTGTGTCGGGGATGAGGACGATTTTTTCGTCCACTTTGCCGATGGCTTTCACGTCTTTACCCGGGTAGTCCAGTCGGTGCAGGAAGTAGCGGATACAGTTGAGGCGGGCGCGTTTTTTTGTCGTCGGAACGGATGATGAGCCCAAGGCGCGTCGCCGGTGTGGGTGTGGAAGAACATGGCGTTTTTGGCTTCGGTGTAGTCGTCCCAACGGTCGAGCGACTGGATGTCCACAGGGGAGAGTTTCCAGTGTTTCAGGGGATCGTCGCGACGGGAGATGAAGCGGCGCAGTTGTTCTTCGCGGGATACGGAGAACCAGAATTTGAAGAGGTGGATGCCGCTGGCGACAAGCATACGTTCCAATTCTGGGGTTTGGCGCATGAAGAGCAGGTATTCGTTGGGTTCGCAGAAGCCCATCACGCGCTCTACGCCGGCGCGGTTGTACCATGAGCGGTCGAAGAATACCATTTCGCCTGCGGTCGGCAGGTTTTGAACGTAGCGTTGGAAATACCATTGGCCGCGTTCGGTGGTGGTCGGTTTTTCCAGTGCGACGACGCGCGCGCCGCGCGGGTTCAAAATGTTCCATAAAGCGTTTGATGGTGCCGCCCTTGCCTGCTGCGTCGCGGCCTTCAAACAGGCTGACGATGCGTTGGCCGGAGTCTTTGACCCAGCTTTGCACTTTCAGCAATTCGATTTGCAGCTTTTGTTTTTCTTTTTCGTATACGGCGCGGCGCATACGTTGTTTGTAGGGGTAGTTGGCGGGAAGCGGCGCGCTGCTGGAGTCTTCGTCCGTACCGCGTCCTTCGTGTTCCAAAACAGCTCTTTCAAAAACTTGTAACTGGTCTTGTTTTTCGCCCAATTCAACGTTTTCGAAGGGTTCTAACTGATGATCTGCCATAGGGTCTCCTTATTGCTTAAGTTTGAAATGATATGGTGTGGGATGACCTGATTTTACTCCTTTTATACTGCTGCGGACTACATAAAATTACACTGCTCTATTTTTTTCGGCGCGGTCTGCTAATTTGTGTAAAAACGGCGTATAATCAGGCTATTTGCACCACAGCTATGCCCTATTTCGCCCTGTTTGACGATGCCGTGAGCGGTCGCGCAAAACTCTATCAAAATCATGTGGAAAGCCGACTTTTCCATCATAACGAACTGGATTCGCTAGACGATACGCTGCACAAGGGCTGGCAAAAAGGGCTGCATGCTGTGTTGTTTGCAGACTACGAATTCGGTTTGCCGCTGATGGGGATTGAGTCCGAACGCGGCGGCAATCTTGCCCTGCACTGGTTTGCCGACTGCGCCGATATCAATGCCGAAAGCTGGCTTGCCCAAAATTCAGACGACCTCCCCGCCGGCATTTCCACGCCGCAATCCTCCGTATCCGAAGCCGATTACCTCGACCACATCCGCCAAATCCACGAAGCCATCCGGCGCGGCGACACCTATCAAATCAACTACACCACCCGCCTGCACCTGCAAGCCTACGGCAACCCCGTCAGCCTCTACCGCCGCCTGCGCCAGCCCGTCCCCTATGCCGTTTTGTCCCACCTGCCCGATGCGGAAGGGCAATCCGCGTGGACGCTGTGTTTCTCGCCCGAACTCTTCCTCAAAATCGGTGCGGACGGCACCATCAGCACCGAACCGATGAAAGGCACCGCACCGATTTTGGGCGACGGGCAAGACGAACGCCGCGCCGCCGAGTTGCAAGCCGACCCGAAAAACCGCGCCGAAAACGTGATGATTGTCGATTTGCTGCGTAACGACCTCGGCAAAATCGCCCAAACCGGCAAAGTATGCGTGCCCGAGCCGTTTAAAGTATCGCGTTTCGGCAGCGTCTGGCAGATGACCAGCACCATCCAAGCCCAAGCCCTGCCGCACATTACCGCCGCCGACATCCTCCGCGCCGCCTTCCCCTGCGGCAGCATCACCGGCGCGCCCAAACGCATGAGCATGCAGATTATCGAATCGCTCGAAGCCGAACCGCGCGGCCTGTACACCGGCAGCATCGGCTACCTGAAACCCTGCGCGGGCGGGCTGGGGTTTGAAGGTATATTCAACGTCGTCATCCGCACCTTGTTGCTCAAACCCGTTTCAGACCTGATTTCAGACGACCTAGATAGTGGATTAAATTTAAATCAGGACAAGGCGACGAAGCCGCAGACAGTAGAGATAGCACGGCAAGGCAAGGCAACGCCGTACCGGTTTAAAGTTAATCCACTATATCAAGGGGTGTACGGCGTCGGTTCCGGCATCGTCATCGACAGCGACCCCGCCGCCGAATATCGGGAATGCGGCTGGAAAGCCCATTTCCTCAACGAATTGCGCCCTGCCTTCGGTATCTTCGAAACCATGCGCGTGGAAAACAGGCAATGCCGCCTGCTCGACCTGCATTTAGGTCGTCTGAAAATCTCCGCCCAAGCCCTCAACCTGCCCCTGCCCGACGATGGCGAAACCCGAATCCGGCAATACATCGCCAAACTGCCCGACGGCCTCTTCCGCCTGAAAGCCGAACTCGTTTCAGACGGCCTCATCCTCAGCCATGCCGCCACCGCCGAGCTGCCCGCCCCTCAGCGTGTTATCCCCGCCTCGCACCCCCTCCCGCGCCGCGACTACCTGCGCCGCTTCAAAACCACCCGCCGCGCCCTGTACGACCAAGCGTGGCAAACCGCTGAAACACAAGGCGCATTCGACAGCCTGTTTTTCAATTCAGACGGCCTCCTGCTCGAAGGCGGCAGAAGCAACGTGTTCGTCAAATACCAAGGGCAATGGCTCACCCCGTCTCTGGACTTGGACATCCTCAACGGCGTCATGCGCCAAGCCGTATTGCAGCAGCCGCAAACCTACTTAGGCGCAGACGCCGTCATCGAAACACACATCACCCGCGACATGCTCGAACGTGCAGAAAAAATCCGCCTCTCCAACGCCTTGAGAGGCGTGTTTGAGGCGGATTTGGTGTACTAGGAACAATCAATGATTTCTCGGAAATGGATAAAGCCTGAAGGCGATTATTCGTTAGACGGTTTATCTGTCTGAGACGGTTTATCTGTCTGAGACTTGTGCGTTTGCAATATGCGCACTACCTTACCCTCATAACGCTGGCGTAACCACGCCTGTATCCGCTCGTAATCTTTGGCAGGTAGTGGCTGCTCCAATTCGAGAGAGACAACGACGATATCGTCATATGTATCTGTCTTCGGTTCTGCGTTTTTTTGGCTTTCAGACTGTTCGGAAACAGGCGTTGTTTGCGCTTTATCCCAAGCCAAGCCGCGTCCGACAACGATTTTTTCCGCTTCCGGATATTGGGCTTTTAATTCCTTAAGTACCGCAGCATCGTCGATATCGGAGGCTTTGCCTGCCAGTACGGTATCGATATAGGCTTGCTGCTCTTTCAGCTCATTTTGCTGCTGAACCGGGTTGTTTTGGCTTGCCAGCAATTCTTCGATTTTGGCATTGTTCCCTCCCGCATAGACCACGTTGACCTTCGGCTCTTTCACACCTGACGCTTCAAGGCTTTTCACCAGCAAGGCGGAAATTTCTCGGCATTGCCCGTTCCATTGACAACCAGACTGACTTTATTTTCTCTATGGTTCAACATCTTACGCAGCACGAAAAAACCTTCCTGTTGCTTCGCAGTGGCAATGGCGGCATTGGCTCTGGTGTTGAAGATTTCCTGACGCACCAGTCCTGATGCCATATAGCCGCTCGGAATCATGACAGCAAGTACGACGGCAGTAATAATGATGCTGTGCAACCGGCGTTTGGATTCCTTTACCAACCCCCTGCGCGGCAGCTTGAGCAGCTTGGAAAACAACAAGGTCGCAAAAGCGATGAACACGCAGTTGATGGCAAAAAGATATGAAGCACCGAGAAAGTAGTGCCAGTTGCCATGTGCCAGTCCGTAGCCCGCAGTACACAGGGGTGGCATCAATGCGGTAGCAATCGCCACACCCGGTATGGCATTGCCTCCCTCTTTTCGGGTCTGCGCCACAATACCCGCACTACCGCCGAAGAAGGCAATCAACACATCCCAAAGGGTCGGCTGAGTACGCGCCAAAATCTCGCTTTGCGCCTCTTTAAGCGGGGTTAACAGGAAATACAACGTAGCGGTAATCAAGCTGATGACGACGAATATAATAATATTGCGCACGGCTTGACGGATCAGCGCAGTATCCCCTACCGCCAAACCGTAACCCATACCGACTATCGGCCCCATCAACGGCGAAATCAACATCGCTCCGATCACTACTGCCGTGCTGTTTACATTCAGACCGATACTCGACACGGCAATGGCAAACATCAATACCCACATACTGGTTCCGGTCACCCGAGTATTGGCACGGATGGTGGCATCGATCTTATCGGGATGGGCCTGGTCATGCGCAAGATTGAACATATCTTGCAACTTGGTCATGGCACCATTGTCTTCTTGTTTCTGCTTTTCTTGTATTTCCTGATTTTTACTTTCTTCCTGATCTTGCATATGCGTATCCTAAAGTTTTAATAGTTTATTTTAAACATCTAATTCATAAAGAATTTTTGAGTAATGAAATAATGCCTTGCCATTACGGCTAAATCTGACAGGCACACTTCCCGCAATATACAATATATTAGCATACGTCCGCAAACTTCCTCCGCCGGACGGGGAAGGGACAAGTTGCCTTGCGGCAACGAGTAGCGTGGGCTTGCACGAAATGAAAGTCAAAATGGATGCCCATTCGGCTGTTGTCTGATTTTGATTATTGGATGATAGATTTTCGTGGGCAAAGCCCACGCTACTTGGGTTATCACAAGCCTTGTATTGATTGAATAAACGAGGTCGTCTGAAAACGAGCGTGAACGAGTTTTTCTAAAACTCAAATCCCAAAGTTTTCAGACGACCTCTTTTTTACCTGCAACCTACTCCCTCTCCCGTCTGGTGGGAGAGGGCTGGGGAGAGGGTGGCTCTTAGGGCTACACAAATTCGATTTTGACCAAACCCACAAAGCCACCCCCATCCTAACCTTCCCCC
>CAKMQH010000276.1 GCA_927911515.1 uncultured Neisseria sp. | reverse complement strand
GTCCTGATTTAAATTTAATCTACTATACCATACAGCAAACACATTTACTCAAACGGCTTTTTCTGCCAATAAAACTTATCCTTTTTCAGACGACCTTTAAAAATTTCATCGCCGCCCAATTCAAACACCAGTGCGCCCGACAAATCCGTTCGCAACAATGCTGCGCCGTGTGCGCGGACGCGGGTTTGGACGGCGGGGGTGGGGTGTTTGTAGGCGTTGGCGTAGCCGCTGGAGGCAACGGCGTATTTGGGCGCGACCGTGTTTAAGAAACTGCCGGATGAAGCCGTGTTGCTACCGTGATGTCCCAATATCAAAACCTGGCTGTACAGCGAGCCGCCGTAATGCTGTACCAGTTCCGCTTCGCCCTTCACGCCCAAATCGCCCGTAACCAGCAAAGCCTGTCCGTCAGAAACGACGCGCAAGACGCAGCTTCGGTCATTGTCTTCGCCGCCCGAATTTTCAGACGACCTCAATATCTCAAAATCCACACCGTCCCATTGCCATTGCGCTTCGGCACAAAATTTTGCATTCGGATAAAACTCGGGCTGTCCCGCCAGCGTTTCGCCAATTTCAATATCGGAAACGGCATCCAAACCGCCGTCGTGGTCGCTGTCGTGATGCGACAGAATCAGCGTGTCCAAACGGCGCACGCCCATGGCGTTCAGGCTTGGCACGATACCCGTTTGCGCCGCCTGCGCCGTACCCGTGTCAAATAGCAGGTTGCGGTTGCGCGTCTGTACCAATACCGACAAACCCTGTCCCGCATCCATCACGGTAATCCGCGCCAAGCCGTCGTCCAAACGGTCGGGGCGGTAAAATACAAATCCAGCCAACACCAAACACGCCCACGGTTGCAACCCCAGTCCGCGCGGCAACAGCCACAGCAAAGCCGCTGCAAAAGCCAAAATCAACAGCGGTACAGGCGCGGCGGCTACGGCAAATTCAGGCGATACTTCCGCCAGCCAAACCAAGCCGCGCAAAGTGTATTCCGCCAAACCCGCCGCTGCCCATTGCAAAGGTGCGAATGGCAACACCGACCCCAGCAACGCCAAAGGTGTCAAAACCCAAGAAAACCAGGGAATCATCGCCGCATTGACCAAAGGGCTGATGAAGGGCAAGGACGCAAAAATATAGCCCAACAATACCACCGACAACACCGTCGCCGCCCATTGTCCGCGTACTGCCAAACGCCAGCCGCGTTCTTTCAGACGACCTGCCGAAGCCCAAATCAAGGCGGCAACCAAGCCGAACGACAGCCAAGTGCCTACGCCCAAAACCGCCAGCGGATCAAGCAGCAATACCACCGCCAAAGCCTGCCACCACGCCGTCCAGCCCGAAGACAGGCTGCCGCGCCACCAAGCCCAGGCAAACGCCGCTAACATCAAAACGCTGCGCTGCGTCGGCACGGAAAAGCCCGCCAGCAACGCATAAAACAAAGCTCCTGCCGCTCCGCCCGCCAAAATCCACACGCGCGGTTTAGCCGGTATCCAAGGCAGTCGTCTGAAAATCAGTTTGACCAGCCAACCCACCAACACCGCCACCATCGTAACGTGCAGCCCCGAAATGCTGACCAAGTGCGTCAAGCCCAAAGGTCGGAACGCCTGCCACAACTCGGGCCTCAATGCCGATTGTTCGCCTATGCTCAAAGCCCGCATCAATCCGATACCGTCCGAAAAATCCGGGCTGTCCGCCTCGACAGCCTGCCAACGGCGGCTGACCGCATCGCGCCACACCGCCAAGCCGACACCGCCGCCCTCGCGAACCAAGCTCCTGCCTTTGCCCAGCGTACCCGCGCCATCCAAACCGTTTGCCAACGCCCAAGCCTCGCGGTTCAACCCGCGCAGGTTCACTTCGCCGATAACCGGCTTGAGCCGTGCCGACACCTTCCAGCGGCTGCCCACCGCCCAATCGCGTTTCTGATAATCCGACAGTAATAAATCAAACTGCCGTCCATCCTCCGTCCACGCCTTCGCCGCAAACTGCACCCGCCGCCCGTCACCGCGCGGCATATCCGCGACTTCAACCGTCAACACCGACTCCGAAGCCCCGTTCAGTGGCCATTGCGACGACAAAGCCGCTTCCGTCCGAAACACGCCGTAAGCCGCGCCAAGCAGGACACACAGCATCATTCCCGCCGCTGCAAACCGCCGCGAAGCCGCCAGCAAAACCAATGCCGCCGCCAGCCACACGCCCCAATGCGGTACAAACGGCAAAGCGAACGAAGCGATGATGCCGACTACCCAAAACGGCAATCCATAATATTTCAGCAAAACTGTTTCCCTTTTTATTATTAGTTTTGAAATTAGGTGGGGATAATAATTGAATTTCCTACAAACGTCATGAAAAAGGTCGTCTGAAAACCTGAATCTCAAGTTTTCAGAGACCTTTCGTCTTAGGGTTTCGATATTTCACATCGGCAACGCGGTTTTATAAATTTTGCAAACGCTCGACCGAAGGGGCGTAGTAATATGCGCCGGAAACGGCGGTGGAAAGATGCTTGAGCAGCAGATCAGTTTTGCCGTCGGCATCGCCGAACATGTGCAAAAGCTGTACTTCGATGTTGTGCAAGGTATGGCAGTAGGCAGTGAACATCAGACCGTGTTCGCCGCTGATTTTGCCGAAGGGCAGGCTGCGGCGCACGATTTTCAGACCCACGCCGTTTTCTTTCAGGTTGACGCGACCCAAGTGCGAATCAGGCAGGCGAACGTCTTTGCTGAATTCTTCGTTGGTTTCTTTGCTGCGGCCGACGCTGGCTTCTTGTTCGGCAACGGGGACGGCATCCCATTTTTTCAGGTCGTGCAGGTATTTTTGCAGCAGGACGTAGCTGCGCCGGCATCGGGTCGGCCTTCGGGAATAATGGCGACATTGCGGACGTTTTCATCGCCTTGCGGATTTTCAGTGCCATCGACAAAGCCGTCCAGTCCGCGGTCTTCATACAGGCGCAGGCCGTGTTCTTCGGTGGCGATGCTGATGCTGTCGCCGAATGCGGCAAAAACGGATTGGGCGAGTGCGAAGGCGGCTTTTTGGCGGCAGGCTTGGATGTGGATGTAGATATCGTGTTGGGTTGAGGGTGCAAGACCGTTGCCCATCACGGGGAAGGGCTTGATTTCGCTGCCTTCTTCTGCGTGTCCGAACGCTTTCCATGCGTCGCTGCCGAAGGCGATGGTCATGCCTAAAATATCTTCGGGAAAGTGGGTTTTCAGCTTCGCCAAGGCTTCAAGCGAGCTTCGGCAGGCGGTTTTGATGTCGTCGTAACGGTGGTCGCGGATGTCGGCCTCGATGAATATGCCGGCTTGGGCGTGGTCGGGGATGATGGAAGTTTGCGGGCGGGGCATTGTGTTTCCTTTTCAGTTTATTGAGTTTTTCGGACAATATTATAGCACTTAAGGTTTCAGACGACCTCGTCTGAAAGGGCGGATATGATAGAATCCGCCGTTTGTTTTTTGATGTTCGACGGGTTCGCTTTATGTTTGGCACAATGTTTTTGATAATGATTGTATTACTCCAGCTTTTCACGTTTGGACTGGGGCGTTCGTTGCAATGGCTGTTCGCGCCGGTGGTCGGCAAGGCAGGCAGGCGTTGGC